>JBEHXI010000001.1:0-123784 GCA_048498775.1 Actinomycetota bacterium
GGCCTCGGCGTCCACGGCTCGCAGCAGGAGCGCGAGGCTGTGTGGTGGTGCGCGGGCGATGGCGGACACATACTGGCGCCGGTCGGCGAACTCGCGCGCTCTCTCGGCGGTGGGATGCAGTTCGTCAACCAACTGCTCGGCGATCAAACCCGCAGCGCCGTGCGACACGCCGGTCACCATGGACGACGAGGCCTCGCACAGGTGCGGGCTGACGAACAGCGTTGATGACGACCGGCAGTTCGACCGCCGGCGTTCAGGGCGCCGGTGCACTCGGCTCACGTGGCTGCTCGCGCTTCGAGCCGCGCGCGGAGACTCACGACGTCACGCAGCGCGAGGCGGCATCGTCAGCCCGCGCCTCCGAACTCCTCGCGCAGAGCGGCACTGTGCTCTCCCAGCGCGGGGACCGCCCCCATCAGGGGCTCACGGCCTCGCACCGCTACGGGCGGCAGGAGCGCGCGGGCGCTGCCGTTGGGCGTCTTGATCTGACGCCAGCGGTCTCGTGCTGCGAGCTGGGGGTGGTCGAAGAACTCGGCCGGAGTGCGCAGCCGCGCGGAGGCGATGCCGGCCTCATCGAGCCGGCTGACGGTTTCGTCGGCGCTCATGCGGGACAGCGCCGTCTCGATCAGCGGAGTGATCTGGTCGTTGTTCTCCACTCGTTCGGTGTTGTGTACGAACCGCTCGTCGTCGATGAGGTCGGGACGCCGCAGTACCTGCCGGCACAGGGTCGCCCACTCGCGGTCGCTCTGGACGCCGAGGAAGACCAGCGCGTCGTCGCCGGTCCGATAGGGGCCGTACGGTGCGATGGACGCGTGTCGGGCGCCCGTGCGGCGAGTGGGGCGGTTTCCGTAGACCGAGTAGTAGGCCGGTTGCGTCATCCACTCGCCCAGGGCGTCGAGCATGGCGATCTCCAGGGTGCTGCCCACACCGGTGCGCTCCCGCTCGTAGAGCGCGGTGAGGATGCCGGTGTAGGCGTACATTCCCGTGGCGATGTCGGCGATGGAGACTCCGACCTTGGCGTGTTCGTCCGGCGTACCCGTCACGGAGACCATCCCGGCTTCGCACTGCACGAGGAGGTCGTAGGCCTTCTTCGTGCGGTACGGGCCTTCGGGGCCGTATCCGGAGATGGAGCAGTGGATCAGGTCCGGGCGTCGTGATCGCAGCGTCTCGGCGTCCAGCCCGAGGCGTTCGACGGCACCGGGGATGAGGTTCTGTACCAGCACGTCGGCCTGGTCCAGGATGCGGTCGAGCAGCGCGCGGTCGTCGGTGTCCTTGATGTCGAGTTCGATGCTCTCCTTGCCGCGGTTCAGCCAGACGAAGTAGCTCGCGTCGCCGTGCACGGTGCGGTCGTAGTGGCGGGCGAAGTCACCCGCTCCGGGGCGTTCGACCTTGATGACGCGGGCTCCGAGGTCCGCGAGCTGGCGGGTGGCGAAGGGGGCGGCGACGGCCTGTTCGAGTGCGACGACCGTGATCCCGTCGAGGGGGTGCATGGATGGCCTTTCACGGCGCGGTCCTGGTCCTGGTCCTGGTCCTGGTCCTGGTCCTGGTCCGGATCAGAGCTTGATGATCACGGTCTTGGTCTCGGTGTAGGCGTCGAGGGCTTCCAGGCCCTTCTCCCTGCCGTATCCGGAGCGCTTGAATCCGCCGAAGGGCAGCTCGACGCCACCACCCGCGCCGTAGGTGTTGACGTACAGCTGGCCGGCCCGGATCTGCGTGGCGAGCCGGTGCGCCCTGCTCAGGTCGCGCGTCCACACGGCGCCGAGCAGCGCGTAGTCCGTGCAGTTGGCGAGTTCCACCGCCTCCTCTTCGGTCTCGAAGGGCGTGCTGACGAGCACGGGGCCGAAGACCTCCTGCTGGGCGATCTCGGACATCGGGTCGACGTTGTCGATGAGGGTGGGCGCGTAGTAGGCGCCGCCCGCCAGGTGGTCGTCCTTGGGGATCTGCCCGCCGGTGAGCACGTCGCCGCGGGTGAGGCGGGCGACCATGCCCTGGACCCGGTCCTGCTGCTTGGCCGAGACCAGCGGGCCGAGGTCCGGATCGTCCAGGCCGCGCCCGATGGTGACGCCGGTGAACCGCTCCGCGATGCGCGCGAGGAGTTCCTCCCGGATCGACTGGTGCACGAGCAGACGGGAGCCGGCCGAGCAGGTCTGCCCGGCGTTCTGCAGGATCGCCTTGGTCGCCGTGGCGGCCACGGCGTCGAGGTCCGCGTCGGGGAAGACCACGTGGGCGCTCTTCCCGCCGAGTTCGAGCGTCGCGGGGACCACGCGGTCCGCGGCGGCGTGGGCGATCGTGGAGCCGGTCTCGGTCGATCCGACGAAGCCGATGTGGGCGATATCCGGATGAGCGGCCACCGCGGCGCCCGCTTCCGGGCCCAGGCCGGTCACCACGTTGAACAGCCCGGGCGCGGCGCCGGCCCGCATGAGCAGTTCCGCGATGGCCACGGCCGTCCGCGGGGTCTCGTCGGCCGGCTTCACCACGCAGGCGTTGCCGGTGGCGATGGCCGGTGCCACGGCCCTGGCCAGCAGCTGCATGGGGTAGTTCCAGGCCAGTACCGAGCCCACGACGCCGTAGGGCTCCTTGCGGGTGTAGACGTGGAAGTCGTCGCCGAGGGGGATGGTCTGCCCGTAGTAGGACTCGATCGCGTGGCCGTAGAAGCGGAAGTAGCGCGCGCAGACCATCGCGTCGGTACGGGCCTGGGACATCGGCTTCCCGGTGTCCTCGCTCTCGAGCCGGGCGAGCCGCTCGGCGTCACGCTCGATGAGGTCCGCGACCGAGGTGAGCAGGCGGGCGCGGTCCTCCGGCCGGGTGCGAGCCCAGGAGGGCTGGACCGAGGCCGCCGCCTCCACGGCCTGGGCGACGTGGTCGGCGCCGCACCTGGCGACAGCGCCCAGCGCGAGGCCGGTGGCGGGATCGATGTTGTCGTAGGTGTCGGCCGAGGGGACCAGCCGGCCGCCGATGAACGCGTGGGTTGTCATCTGTCCTTTGTCCTCGTTGATGGTGGGTACCGGCGGGGGTGACGTTCCGGGTCCGAGCGAAGGGGGCGGTCAGGAGGGGCGGGTGAGGCGTCTTCGCGACGCGCTCGGCCCCGTCCGTCCCGCCCCCAGGCCGGACACCGCGTTCGGTGGCGGGTGCCGCGCGGACCCGATGCGGTGCCGTAGCTGTGTTCCGTCGGTGGCGTCACTCGCTCGCTGGAGGAGGGCTGGGCTGAGCGCTGTGCCCGTGCCCGTGTGCGTGCTCGTGTCCGTGGCCGGCCGCGGGGAGGTCGCCCGCGCGGAGCGGACTGCTGTGGTACTTGCCCTCGTGCGCGTGGACCGGCCGGGTGTCGCCGGCCAGCTCCGGGTACCGCGCCTCCAGCTTCTGCCGCTTCTCCCAGGTCCGGCGCAGTCCGGCGACGTACTCGGGGTTGCCCTCGTAGGTGCCCCGCCAGGTCTGCGGCATCCGGTCGCGGCCCAGGCCCTGCTGTGCCAGGCCGGACAGGGCCACGGCGGAGGGAGTCTTGACGGGGGTGCCGCCGCACGCGGGACAGTCCGGGGTCTGCGCGTCGGCGTGCCGGACGAGTTTCTCGAACCGCAGCCCGCACGAGCAGCGGTAGTCATAGATGGGCATGGGTCACCAGTTCTCGATGGAGTTGCGGAAGATCTGCGCGATCTCCTCCTCGCCCGCCGGGCGGGGACAGGTGGCCAGCAGCCGCTGCTGCTTCATGGTGCCCGACACCAGGTCCGGTACGTCGCTCTCGTCGTAGCCGACGGCGCCGATGCCGTTCGGGATCCCGATCTCGCGCATGAGGTCGATCAGCACCTGCGGCAGCTGCTCGGCGGGATCGTTCAGCTTCTCCTTGTCGGGAGCCATCAGCTCGGCGGCCCGCAGGTGGCGCTCGGGAGCGGAGGGGAAGCTGAACCGGAACGCCTCCGGGGCGGTCAGCGACACCGCCTGGCCGTGCGGAACCATGGCCTCGTGCTGGGGGTACCCGGCGGGGCGGTAGTCCTTGACCATGCCGGCGATCGGGTACGCGTTGGCGTGCGGGATGTGGACGCCGGAGTTGCCGAAGCCCATGCCGGCGAACGTCGCGGCCATCATCATGTCCGCCCGCGCCTGCTGGTCCTCGGCCCCGTGGTGCACCGCGCGGCGGAAGGACTTCGCGATCAGGGTCATCGCCTTCTCGCACCACAGGTCGGAGACGGGGTTGGACCCGCAGTAGGTGACCCGCTCCTCGGCCTTGCGCCGGGGGAAGGTCGCGTACCAGCGGGCCGTGTAGGACTCCAGGGCGTGGCAGACGATGTCCATGCCGGCCGCGGCGCTGACCTCGGGGGGCAGGCTCATGGTCAGGAGCGGGTCGATCACGGCCAGGGTCGGGCGCAGACGCCAGTGGCTGATGCCGGTCTTGACCTTCAGCGACAGGACGTCCAGCACGCACATGGCCGTGCTCTCGGATCCGGTGCCCGCCGTCGTGGGCACGGCGATCAGCGGCTTGAGCTGACCGGGCGGCACCTCGGCCCGTCCGATCGGCTTGTTGATGTAGTCCATCAGCTCGCCGGGGAAGGTGGTCAGCAGGTTGACCGCCTTGGCGGTGTCGATCGTCGATCCGCCGCCGACGGCGACGAAGGCGTCCCACGGGCCCTGCGCGTTCGCGTAGGCGATCGCGGCGTCGAAGCTGACGTCGGTCGGCTCTACGTGGACCCCGTCGAAGATCTCCGCCGTGATGCCGTACCGCTTGAGGTTGTCCGCGATCCGGTCCGGGATTCCCAGGGCGTTGACGCCGGGGTCGGTCAGGATCAGGACGCGCTCCGCGCCGAACTGGGATATCTCGAAGCCGATCTCGTCGGACGCGCCGGCGCCGAACTTCAGGGGGGTTGCGCCCCAGGTGAAGATGGTCTCCTCAGCCAGGTCGGTGCTGTGGCCGCTGCTCATCTCGGTGTCTCCTGTGTGGTCAGGCTGGGCGGGGTGGCTGTGGGGCGGGGATGCTCAGGTGTAGTGCCCGTCAGGAGCGGTCCGCAGGTGACGGATCTGCTCGGGGTCGTGTCCGAACACCATCGTGGCGTTGCTTTCCTCGCCGATCCGGCGCAGCTTCTCCACGGAGCCGTACCACTGCTCCAGGTTGTTGACGATCGCCGCGGGAACCGCCGGCGGTCCATAGCTGTCGCCCATGTAGACCGCGTCCGACGTGAAGATCATCGTGCCGGTGTCGGGGAGGTCGAGGCGCATCGACATGGAGCCGGGCGTGTGGCCGGGGGTCTGGAGGAAGGTCACTCCGGGCAGGAACTCGGCGTCGCCGGAGACGGTCTCGAACTCCAGGCCCTCGTAGTCGGCCTTGAGGTGGGCGCCGCTGAAGGGGCCGTCGAAGCCGAAGGCGAACTCCTTCTCCCGGTCGCTGCAGACCAGCCTGGCGTTCGTGTTCCTGAACAGGTTGACGTTCCCGGCGTGGTCGAAGTGGAGGTGGGACAGGACCACGTAGTCGATGTCCCCGGGCTGCAGGCCGAGTTGCTTGAGGCGGGAGTCGAGGTACTCCTCCTCCGTCACGTTGTCGTAGGGGAAGAAGTCCTGCAGACCGGTGGGCTCCCACCGCTCCTCCCAGTCGCGCGGGCAGCTGGTGTCCCACAGCAGCTTGCCGTCCGGGGTGTCCACCAGGACGCAGTGGCTGGGCACATCGACCCACTCGGCCGGCTTGAGCTTGTCGTTGCGGGTGCGCATGGCCCGGCCGGGGGCCAGGAGCAACCACGTCAGGTCCGCCGTCATCGCGCCGCAGGGCAGGATGCTGACCGTCGTCTGCTTGGTTTTGGACATGACTTGTGCCGCCGTTCTGGAGGGGGCGTCTGATCGAGTCTTGAGAGGGGTCTGATCGAGACTCACTGCTGGGCGGGCGAGCGTGGGCCTGCTCGCCGAACGTCGCCGGGTGGATGGCAGGGGCCGGACGGTGGAGCCGAAGCGCTCACGCGGCCTTCGGCGTGTCGGGACGTGTCTGCCGAGTGGAAGTTCGAGTAACCGATGGCTTATTTGTGCGGCCATATTAGCAACGGCCGGTGTGACGTCAACCACTGCCGCAGAACTTTTAGAGCTGATTCATAACTGCAGGTCAGATGCGCATACAGCAGCGGACGAGCCGTGATCGCCCCGGCCGCACGGCGAGGTTCGGACGCGTCGACAGCCACGCCTCAGCGCCGACACAGCCGATTACGCCGTACAAATGCCGCCTCGGCTGCCGGACGGGGCAAGGCAGCGCTCACCGGCGGTGCCGTGCGAGCAACTCGGCGAGATGCAGGCCCCGTTGACCGGCCAACTGGTCCAGCTGGGTACGGCAGGAGAAACCGTCGGCGAGCAGCACGGTGGCCTCCTCCGCCGCCCTGACCGCGGGGAGCAGCGCGTTCTCCGCCACCGCCACGGACACCTCGTAGTGGCCGCGTTCGGCGCCGAAGTTGCCCGCCAGGCCGCAGCAACCGCCCACCGCCCGCACGGTGGCCCCCGCCTCCTCCAGGAGTGCCCGGTCCGTCGTCCAGCCCATCACCGCGTGCTGGTGGCAGTGGGGCTGCGCCAGTACCTCCACACCGCTCAGGTCGGGCAGGTGCGCGCCGCGCCCGGTCAGCACCTCGGCCAGTGTCCTGGTGGCGGCGGCCACCGCGGCCTGCCGGGGATCGCCGGGCAGCAGATGGGCCGCGTCGCTTCGGAACACCGCCGTACAGGAGGGCTCCAGCCCCACGATCGGCGTTCCCCGCTCGGCCTCCGGCGCCAGTGCGGTCACGCTGCGCCGAAGAATGCGCCGGGCCGCATCGAGCTGTCCGGTGGAGATCCAGGTCAGCCCACAGCACAGCTTTCGCTGCGGGATCCGCACCGAGAAGCCGGCGTCCTCCAGTACCCGCACCGCCGCGATGCCGACCTCCGGGGTGAAGTGGTCGGTGAAGGTGTCCACCCACAGCACCACCGGATCCCCGGCTGCCGGTCGATGCGCGGCGAACCAGCGCCGGAACGTCGTGGAGGCGAAGGCCGGCAGGTCACGCCGGGAGTCGACCCCTGCCAGCCGCTTGCCGACATGCGCCAGTGGGCTCCGCAGCATCGCGTTGGCCATTCCGGGCGCCCGGGATGCCAGGGCGGCCCAGCGCGGGAGCCGGCCCAACGCGTAGTGGCTTGCCGGCCGCAACCGGCGCCGGTACGCCTGGTGCAGGGCCTCGGCCTTGTAGGTGGCCATGTCCACACCCGTGGGGCAGTCCGTCGAGCACCCCTTGCACGACAGGCACAGATCCAGGGCCTCGCGGACCTCCGGCGCCTGCCAACCACCGCCGACCAGACCGCCGTTGACCATCTCCTGCAGCACCCTGGCCCGCCCCCGGGTGCTGTCCTTCTCATCCCCGGTGGCCAGGTAGGAGGGGCACATCACGCCGCCCGTGCCGGTGTTGTCGGCCCGGCACTTGCCGACTCCGGTACACCGGTGCACCGCCGCGGAGAAGTCGCCGCCGTCCTCGGCGTACGCGAAGGCGAGCGACCGGCGCAGCGGCGGGGCCGCCGCGGCGGCCCGCAGATCGGCGTCGAAGGGCCGGGGGCGCACGATGACGCCCGGGTTGAGCAGGTCGTCGGGGTCGAAGACGGCCTTGGTGGCGGCGAAGGCGTCCAGCGCGTCCCGGGAGTACATGAAGGGCAGCAGTTCGCCCCGCGCCCGGCCGTCGCCGTGCTCGCCGGACATCGATCCGCCGTGCGACGCGACCAGCTTGGCCGCGTCCAGCAGGAACGCGCGGAAGACCCCGGAACCGTCCGGACGGTCCAGCGGGAAATCGATGCGCACATGGACGCAGCCATCGCCGAAGTGCCCGTACGGCACGCCGGTCAGGCCATGGCCGTCCAGCAGCGCCTCGAACTCGCGCAGATAGGCGCCCAGTTTCTGCGGCGGTACGGCGGCGTCCTCCCAGCCGGCGTGCGCCCTGCGTCCTTCCAGCGGCCGCGCGACCAGCCCGGCGCCGTCCTCACGGATGCGCCACAGCGCGGCGGCCTCACCCGGGTCGGTGACCAGCCGGGAGTCGAGGGCGCCCGAATCGGCGATCACCGACACGCTCGCCGACCGCAGCTCCCCCGGCGTGGCACCGGCCAGCTCGACGAGCAGCCAACCGCGGCCGCGCGGCAGGTCCGGAAGGGCGGCCGCACCGCCGCGCGCCGCCACCACATCGGTGATCCGGGCGTCCAGGCCCTCGATCGCGACGGGTGAGTGCCGCAACAGAGCCGGTACCGCGTCGGCGGCCGCGACCATGTCCGCGTAGCCCAGCACGACCAGGGCCGTGGCCGTGGGGACGGGCACCAGGCGTACCGTCGCGCCCAGCAACACGGCCAGCGTGCCTTCACTGCCCACCAGGGCGCGGGTGACGTCGAAGCCGCGCTCCGGCAGCAGATGCTCCAGGGAGTAGCCGGACACCTGCCGCCCGAAGCGGCCCAGTTCGGACCGGATCACGGCGAGATTGCCGGTGACGACCTCGCGCAGCGCGGCCAGGGTCGGCGAGGAGTCGCCGGCGGCCGGGGCACCACCGGGGGCACCGCCGAGGGCGCCGGAGGCGAGCTTCAGGCGTTCACCGCCTCCGGTGATCACGTCCAGTGCCGCCACGTTGTCGGAGGTGCGCCCATAGCCCAACGCCCGGGAGCCACAGGCGTTGTTGCCGATCATGCCGCCGATCGTGCACCGGGAGTGCGTGGACGGATCGGGTCCGAACCGCAGTCCGTGCGGCCTGGCCGCGGTCTGCAGGGCGGCGAGGACCACGCCGGGGTCGACCTCGGCGGTGGCACGGTCCGCGTCGATCCCGCGGATCCGGGACAGGTGCCGTGAGAAGTCCAGCACCAGGCCGGTGCCCACGGCGTTCCCGGCGATGGAGGTGCCCGCCCCGCGCGCGGTCACCGGTACCCCCGCGGAGCGGCACACCTCGACCGCCGCGATGACCTCGTCCACCGACCGGGGAAAGGCGACCGCCGTCGGCACCACCCGGTACAGCGAGGCGTCACCGGAGTACTCGGCCCGGCGCCGCGTCGAGACGTCCACCTCGGCCAGACCTGCCCGCCGCAGGGCTGCGATCAGGTCGGCGGGGTCCGCGTCAGGCATGTGCGCCTCCGGTTCGGTGCGTTGACGGCTCGTGTCGACAGTGGCTGACGCTGCCCCGGGATTCAGATTTGTACGGCCATATATGGCTCGCATTCTCGACACCTCCCCGACTCGGTGTCAACGCCCTGGTGGGCACTTCGGAAACAGCCGCACCTCCTCATGGAGGAGGTCCGCGGCGCGTCACACGTCGGCGGCCGCTCCTGCCGCCCGGCTGTGGACTCAGCCTCGGGGCGGGAAGGCCGCGCGCAGCAACTCCGCCGCGCGAGGCCACGACAGGTCCGCCGGCAGCGCGGGCACGTCGTGGCCGCACGCCGCGAACTTGCCGCGCAGTTCCTCATCGGTCGGAGCGCGAAGCGGCGCGCCCGGCGGCAGATCGAGGCGGGCATGCAGCGTGGAACCGTCGGCGAGTTCGACCTCGAGCGCCACATCGCCGTCCAGCAGCCCGGTTCCCCCCGGGGTGCGCTCCACCTCGACGGCGGAGACGAGCTTGCGTGCCTCCGGGCGGGCGGCGGCGGTGTCCGTGAAGCTGTCGAAACCGGGGTAGTCGTCGAGCACCGCGGCGGCCAGGGCGTACGGCAGGCTGAACTTCGCTTCGAGCCCGGTGCGCGGACGGTCGTGGATCAGCGGGTGGACGGTGCCTGCGGGGGTGGTCACCCGCAATCGCTCCACGGGCGCGCCCACGTCGCCGCGGAGGGTCCGCATCGCGGCGATCGGGCGCTGCATCGCGTAGCAGCACGGGAACATCTTGATGGCCAGGCCGCCGGGTACGGCCGGACCGCCGTCGTCGACCGGCCGCGCCACGCCGCCCGTCAGGCGAAGCCAGGCGTCCACGGCGCGGGGGTCGGCGGTGGCGCCGTCGCGGGCGAGTCCGGCCGCGCGCAGCCCCGCCTCGGCGGCGAAGCCGACCTGCAACGACTTGCTGTGCGTCCCGAACGCCTCCTGCACGCCGCCGGCCGCGGGCACGGCCAGCGCCATGGCGGTGACCAGGCGCTCCTCGTCCAGACCCATCGACACCCCCGCGGCCAGCGCCGCCGCCGGAGCACCGGCCGTGCAGGTCGCGTGCCAGCCCGCCGTGTAGTGCGGCCAGCCGAGCATGGTGCCCAGCCTGGCCATCACGCCGGCTCCGGCCAGGTACGCGCGAGCGTCACCTCCGGCGGCCAGCACGGTCGGCACGATCACCACGCTGATGTGTGTCGTCGACTCGACGTGCAGGTCGTCGAAGTCCAGGACGTGCCCCATCGCGGCCCAGCGCGCCGCGTCCGGCAGCCCCGCCGCGATCGCCCGCACCTCGTGGTCCCGCGCGGCCAGGGCCACCGCGACGGTGTCGAGGAGGCTCCGGCGCGCCAGTGCCAGGTCCTCGTCCGTCGGCTCGTAGGTGCGCGCCCAGCGCACGAGATCTTCCGCGACCGTCACCGTCGTCCCTCCGCCTCGTCCGCCCTGCGTGTCACCGGCAAACGGCAGCGCTTCCGCCCGCCGGCCGATCAAACGCTCCGCGTATTTGTACGGCCAAATATTGGCACTGTCAACGCCGCAGCGCCGGATGACGCGCAGACACCGGCAGACCACGGGCCGACATCACGGGGCTTATGGTATAGATTGGCCGTACAAACAGACGAGTTTTCGCAACCCTCGAAGACGCCGGTGCGGCTATATTCGCCGTGACCACACAGCGGAAGGCGGAACGATGCGGACGAAGGGCGGGGACGGAGCTGTTCGCAAGAGCGCGTATCACCTGCTCGCCCAGGAACTGCGGTCGGCGATCCTGCGGCACGAGTACCCCGAAGGGGTCCGGCTCCCGACGGAGGCGGAGCTGGCCGAGCGGCACCAGGTAAGCCGGCAGACGGTCCGCCGAGCCTTCCAGGACCTCGTCTCCGAGGGCATGGTCTACCGGGTGCCGGGGCGCGGCACCTTCGCGGCCCCGCGCGACGAGCGGTACCTGCGCCAGTTCGGCTCCGTGGACGACCTCATGGGCCTCTCCCTCGACACGACGATGGAGCTGGTCACCGCCCTGCGCCTGCAGATCGACGTCGACGCCTCAGGCCGCCTGGGACTCCACACCGACCGTGTCTGCCAGATCGCCTTCCTGCGCCTGCACGAGGACATACCGTTCTGCCTGACCACGGTCTACCTGCCCCCGGACGTGGGCAAGCTCCTGGAGTCCGTGCCGGAACTCGAACAGGTCGGATCACGCAGCACCCTCACCGTGATCGGCCTGCTCGACCAGCGGCTGCCCTCCCCCGTGGCCGAAGCCGAGCAGAGCATCACCATTCAGACCGCTTCACCCGAGATCGCCGAGCGCCTCGGCTGCGAACCGGGTCATCCCCTGCTCCGCATCGACCGCGTCTACCAGTCCAACGACGGCCGCCTCGTGGAACTGGCGGTCAGCCACTTCCTTCCCGAGCACTACTCCTACCGCCTCCGCCTGCGCCGCAGCACCCGGTGACCACCCGGGGCGGTTTGGGACACCCCTGTCTCCTCATCGCCTCCACGGCGATCACTGTCATGGAGCCGGAAGGCCCGTCAGGCGGCTTCGGCATAGAGGACGCGCCCGGCGGGACGGCGGGTGTGGACCCATGCGGGCAGGGCGGTCAACGCTCCCACTGCCAGCAGGATGACGAGTGCGGTGGCGAGCAGCCACGATCCCGGGGGCGCGACCCGCGTGCCGAAGAACCAGTACAGGACGAGTCCGGCCGGAACACCCGCCGCCACTCCCGGTACGGCGGGCAGGAGTTGCGCGACGCAGAGCGCCGAGACGACCTGGCCGGGCGTGGCGCCGAGCGTACGGGTGATGGTCAGGGCGCGCCGGGCCTGCACGGCGGTGCTCCAGCCGAGGAGCACGGTGTTGAGCGTGGACAGGGCCACCAGCGCGAGGGTGACGGCGAGCAGCACCTGGCCTGTCCGGTCGGTCCGCACTTCGATGGGACCGAACCGCTTGAGGGCGGGGGCCGCGTCGAGTTCGGCGTGGAAGGTGAGCAGTGCCGTGACCATGAGGGTGGTGGCGGCCGTGCCCGCACAGGCCAGGGCGGCGCGGCCGGGCCGGCGGGCGAGCAACCGGATGCCGAGCAGGAACGAGGTGGGCAGATACGCCGTCACGGCGTTCAGGTGGGGGCGGTGCCTGAGCAGGTGCGCCGGGTCGGACAGAGCCTGGACGGTGCTGGTACGGGCGGCGCGCACGGCGGGACCGAGCGCACCGGTCACGGCGACCACGACGGCCAGGACGACCGCGGCGGCGATCGTGCGGGCGTCCGGCAGGCTGACGGTGTCGAGCAGCCCGGCGCTGGGGTCGACCAGCTCGGGTGCGGCCAGGGCCCCGGCGGTCAGTCCGAGTGTGGTGGCCAGGAGGGTCAGCAGCAGGTACTGCGCCAGCAGGACGACGCTGACGGTAGTGGGGTCGGCGCCGACGGCCTTGAGGAGTGCGGCACGCCGGTTGTCCCGGGTGGCGCGTACGGTGGCGAGCGCGGTGAGGGTGACGATCGCGGCGACGGCGAGCAGCCAGCCGCCGATGACCAGGGTGGGCCGGGTGCTCTTGATCATGTTCGCGTCCGTGGCGAGGACGTCCTGCCAGTAGTGGAAGGTGACCCAGCTGCCGGCGGTGATGGCCTGGACGGCCGGGGAGCGGCCGAACCTGTCGGTCGCGGCAGGGTCGGACAGCTTCAGGTACATCAGGTGGACGACGGGCGCGTCGCCTGCCGCCGCGCGGGCGTCGGCCGTGGTGAGCCACACTGTGCCGCCATAGTCGGACGGCCCGGGCCCCTGCGCCGCGTCGCTCCACGGATACACCTCGTTGGCCGCGCTGATCGCGGTCCCGACGACCGGAATGCCGCGCCCGTTGAGGGTGATGCGGTCGCCGACGTTCACACCGAGTGCCTGCGCCAGGCCGCGCTCGACCACCACGCCTCCCGGACGCACCCAGGTCCCGGAGGTCACCAGCGGCCGGTCCACGGCGGACGGTGAACCGCCGCGCCCCACGACCGCGGAGTGCGCGGTGTGGCCGTGTGCCCGGATGGTGGTGTCGAACGCGAAGAACGGACCACCGAGCGCGGTGACACCGGGCGCGTGCGCGAGGCGCTCGGCGAGGCCGGACGGGTCCGGGCTCGTCGTCGAGGCCATGACGTCGGGACCGGCGGTGGCCGCGCGGGTCTTCGCGTACCCGGTGGACACCGCGCTGGTGGTCGCGGCGCCGAGCGTCAGGCTGGCGCCGGCGACGGTGACGACGAGCAGGAACATCACGGCCTCGCCGGGACGGCGGCGCATGTCGTGCAGGATCAGGCGCCATATCAGCAGCAGGTGTCCCATGGTCAGTCCTCCCAGCTCAGCAGTGCGCCGAGCCCTCCGCTGCCGCCGTGCCCCGGGCCGCCGCCGGTTCCGTCCAGGCGGGTGTCGCCGGACAACGTCCCGTCCCGCATGGAGACGACGCGGTCCGCCGTGGCGGCCACGCGCTCGTCATGGGTGACCATGACCAGGGTCTGGCCGGCGGCGCGCAGTTCACCGAAGAGGCGCAGGATGTCGTGGGTCGCGGCGCTGTCGAGGTTCCCGGTGGGCTCGTCCGCGAGGACCACCATCGGCTCATTGACCAGCGCGCGGGCGATGGCGACCCGTTGCCGCTGCCCGCCGGAGAGCTCGGAGGGCAGGTGCCGGGCCCGGTCGGCGAGCCCGACCTGGTCGAGGAGTTCGGCGGCACGGTGGCGGGCGGTGCGCGGTGAGGCGCCGGCGAGCAGTGCGGGCAGTTCGACGTTCTCCGCCGTGGTCAGCTCGTCCATCAGGTGGTAGGCCTGGAAGACGAACCCGACGGCGCGGCGCCGCAGCCGGGCCAGGGCCCGTTCGCCGAGGTCGTCGACGCGCTGCCCACCGAGCCACACCTCGCCATCGGTAGGCCGGTCAAGGCCGCCGAGAAGCTGGAGCAGCGTGGACTTGCCACAGCCGCTGGGTCCGGTCACGGCGAGCGCCTGCCCGGCCGGGACATCGAGGTCGACCCCGTCGACGGCCCACACCATGCTCTCGTCCTGCCCGTACACCCGCGCCAGCCCGACCGCCCGCAGCACCGGCGCGGCCGCCTCACCGGGTCGACGGCCGCCCCGTCCCCCGCCCGGGCGGTCGACCGCGCCCCTCCGCCGGGACCGGCCCCCGCCGCGCTGACCGTCTCTCGTCATCCGATTCCTCTGCCCTTCTCACGCGGTGT
Organism: Actinomycetota bacterium; assembly: GCA_048498775.1. Classification (GTDB taxonomy): domain Bacteria; phylum Actinomycetota; class Actinomycetes; order Streptomycetales; family Streptomycetaceae; genus JBEHXI01. The sequence goes on from JBEHXI010000001.1 coordinate 14,241, forward strand.
GCGGGCGGACCAGGTCCGCGCGCACGCCTCCAACCAGCGCAGATCGGCCTGCAACCGGAGCGCGATGCCCTCCAGGAGCAGCCCGGCCTCCGAGCCCGTGTCGTGAGCGAGGACGGCGTGCTGGGCTTCGGCGAGGCTGCGCATCAGCTCCCGTCGCTGCGCCTCCACGAGCGCGAGCGGATCAGCCAGGCCCGACTCGGCGGCGGCCACGAGTTTCAGGTGGAACTCCGTCAGGTCCGCCCTGGGACCGGCGCTCTCGGCCATCCATGCGGCCACCCGCTCCTGTCCCGCCGCGGTCAGCGCGTACACCTTGCGCCGCGGGCCGCGCACCGGCGCGTCCTCACGCTCCTGGATGACCAGGCCCGCCTTTTCGAGCCGGGTGAGCGTCACATAGATCTGCCCCGCGTTCAGGGTCTCCCCCAACGGCCCGAGCGCCGCTACCAACCGCCTGCGCAGGTCGTAGCCGTGCGATGGCTCCTTGGCCAGCAGCGCCAGTACCACGTCCTGCACGGGCCGTCCTCCTCTGCGACGCCTCAATAGATAGCGGTTAACTAAATGCGGCGTCAAACCGAGCCCCGCGGGACGCGCCGACCCCGGACAGCCGCCGGCGGACGCCCCCGACGGCCAGGACGGTTCTCAGGCGTCCAGGCCGCCGCGCTCGACGAGTTGGCGTGCGATGACGTTGCGTTGGATCTCGTTCGTGCCCTCGCCGACGATCATCAGCGGGGCGTCCCGGAAGTAGCGCTCCACGTCGAACTCGGTCGAGTAGCCGTAACCGCCGTGGATGCGCACCGCGTTCAGAGCGATCTGCATGGCGGTCTCGGAGGCGAAGAGCTTCGCCATCCCGGCCTCCATGTCCACCCTGCGCCCCGCGTCGTACTCGCGGGCCGCGTACAGAGTCAGCTGGCGGGCGGCGGTGAGCGAGGCCGCCATGTCGGCGAGGTAGTTGCCGATCGACTGGTGCTGCCAGATCGGCTTGCCGAAGGACTCGCGCTCCTGGGCGTAGCCGAGGGAGTCCTCCAGCGCGGCCCGGCCGACGCCCAGCGCCCGCGCGGCGACCTGCAGGCGCCCGGTCTCCAGCCCCTTCATCATCTGTGCGAAGCCTCGCCCCTCCTGGCCGCCGAGGACCGCGTCCGGCCCGGCCCGGTAGCCGTCGAAGGCCAGCTCACAGCTCTCCACACCCTTGTATCCGAGCTTGGGCAGGTCGCGGGAGACCGTCAGCCCGGGACCGTGCTCGACCAGCAGGATCGAGATGCCCCTGTGCGCGGGGCTGGCTCCCGGATCGGTCTTGCACAGCAGCGCGATCAGCTGGGAGCGCCGGGAGTTGGTGATCCACGTCTTGGCGCCGTTGACCACATAGCCGTCGCCGTCGCGGCGCGCGGTGGTGCGCAGGGAGGCGAGGTCCGAGCCGCCGCTCGGCTCGGTCAGCGCCATGGTGGCGCGGATCTCGCCGGTCGCCATCTTCGGAAGGTAGCGGCGCTTCTGCTCCTCGGTGCCGAAGAGGGTGAGGAGTTTCGCCACGACCGTGTGGCCGCCCATCGCGCCGGCCAGGCTCATCCAGCCGCGGGCCAGTTCCTCGGTGACCAGCACGTAGCAGGGCATGGAGACCGGTGTCCCGCCGTACTCCTCCGGGACGGCGAGCCCGTAGATGCCCAGCTGCTTCATCCGCTCGATGAGCGCTTCGGGATAGGTGTTGGCGTGTTCCAGTTCCCGGACCACGGGCTTGACCGACCTGTCGACGAAGTCGTGGACGGTCTCCACGACGAATCGTTCATCGGCGCTGAGGATGTCGAGGGTGCTCATGGCGAGGAGGGCTCCGATTGCTGGTCGCGGAACGGTCGCAGAACGGTCGCGGGACGGTCGGGGCTGGAAACGGTGTGGTCGGACCACGCCGTCGGTGCGCGGCAGGAGCGGGCGGGGAAAGCATCTCCCGGTTGCGCGAGGGAGACGCGCACGGCCGGACACCCGCCCGGGCTGTCAGGTACGTTGAATCATGGCCAATGATGGAGTGGGCAGTGAAATACCTTTTCATGATGCCCCTCATCACCGCTGAGGATGCCGGGTCCTCGGGCGCGTCCCCTCTCCCCGGTCGCGAAAAGGCGGACATGATGGACTTCAGACAGCTCAAGGCGCTGGTGACGGTGGCTGAGGTCGGGAGCGTCACCAGGGCGGCCGACGTCTTGCACCTGGTGCAGCCCGCGGTCACCCGCCAGATCCGGACCCTGGAGGAAGAGCTGGGGGTCGCCCTCTTCGAGCGGACCCGGCAGGGCATGCGCCCCACCGAGGCAGGGGAAGTCCTGGTCGAGCGGGCACGCCGGGCCCTGGCCGAGTTGGAGCACGCCCGCGCCGAGATCCAGCCCGCCCTGGGAACCGTCACCGGCATCGTCAGTGTCGGCCTGCTGGAGTCCATCGCCGACGCACTCGCCGCACCCCTCGCCGCCGCTCTCGCCCACACCCACCCGGGCATCGAGCTCCGGCTGACCACCGCGTACTCGGGCCACCTCGAGAAATGGCTGGACCAGGGGGACCTGGACCTCACGCTCCTCTACAACCTGTCCGGGACCCCGTCGTTCAACACCCGCTCACTGCTGCGGGAGCGGCTGTGGGCCGTCGCCCCGGCGGACAGCGGACTCAGCGGGAACACGCCCGTGCCGTTCGCCGAGGCCGCCGCCCACCCGTTCGTCATGCCCTCCGGCGGGCACGCCCTGCGCAGCCTCATCGACGCAGCCGCCGCCCGCGCCGGCGTGCGGCTTGAGGTCGCAGTGCAGACGAACTCGATGCGCGTGCAGAAGCAACTGGTCCAGGCAGGTCTGGGCTGGACCATCCTGCCGGGCGTGGGCATCGCGGAGGACGCCGCCGCGGGTGTACTCAGTGCGGCGCCCCTGGCGGAGCCGGACGTCTGGCGCTCTGTCGTGCTCTGCGCCCGGCGCGGAGGACGCACCCCGCCGGCCGTCGCCGCGGCATCGAGCGAACTCGTCCGGCAGATCCACCTCGCCATCCGACGGGGCCAGTGGCCGTCCGCCGAACCCGACACCGCCTGGGAAGGCCGATAACGCATCCCGGGGAGGGCGGGCCGCATACCGCCCCGGCATGGAGGCCATCAGAGACCTCTATGCCGCCAATGGCTTCATCTGCGCCCATGATGTATCCCGCGACCGCGGCGAGGTGATCGCGGAGTGGCAGCGCTCAGCGCGCGAGCCGCCGCGGCTCCGGTCGCGCTCCAGGTCACCGACGAGATCGCCCGGCCATTCCGCGAAGCGCCAAGGAGCCTCCATGTCCGCCCCATCACTCGACACCGGCGCCTTGCTGGAGCGGTACGTCGCCGACTGGCGCCCCGGGCCCGTCACCGAGGAGGACGACCTCTCCCCCGCGCCCACCGCCGCTCTGTCCGCGGTGCTCGGCCTGGCCGAGCCCGCCGCGGCGACCGGGCAGCCGCTGCCCCCGTTGTGGCACTGGCTCCACTTCCTCACCTGGCCCGCCCAGGACACGCTCGGCCCCGACGGTCACCCGGCCGCCGGGCACTTCCTCCCGCCGCTGCCCGCCCGCACCCGCATGTTCGCGGGCGGCCGATGCCTTGTCACCGAGCCGCTGCGCCTGGGCGAACGCACCGAACGCACCAGCAGCCTCGTCTCCGTCACCGCCAAGCAAGGCCGCTCCGGTGCCCTGCTCTTCGTCACCCAGCGCTTCGACTACCACCAGCGCGGCACCCTGTGCCTGGTCGAGGAGCAGGACATCGTCTACCGAAGCGGCGCGCTCGCCACCCAGCGCCCGCGGACCGAACCCACCGCGGCCGCCCCGCCACACGACGCCCCCTGGACGCTTCCCCTGACCACCGACCCCACGCTCCTGTTCCGCGTCAGCGCCCTGACCGCCAACACCCACCGCATCCACTACGACCACCCCTACGCCACCGGCGTGGAGGGGTACCCCGACCTGGTCGTGCACGGGCCCCTGCTGGCCCTGGCCATGCTCGAACTGCCGCGCCGGCACCAGCCCCGCAAGCGGGTGCGGTCCCTCATCTACCGGCTGCACTCCCCGGCCTTCGCCGGTGAGCCCCTGGGCGTGCTCGGCACCCCGTCGCCGAACGGCGCCGAACTGACCGTCGCCTCCGCACGGGAGAACCGCCACGCGTCCGCCCGGGTGGTGTTCGCATGACCAGGTCCCCCGCCGCCGCCCGCACCGCCCTGTTCGTACCCGGCAACCGCCCCGACCGCTTCGCCAAAGCGGCGGCAGCGGGCGCCGACCTGGTACTCATCGACCTGGAGGACGCGGTCCCGGCCGCCGACAAGGCGCAGGCCCGCACGCACACGGACGCCTGGCTGGCCGCCGGTCACCCCGCCGCCGTGCGCGTGAACGCCCACGGCACCCCGTGGTTCGACGATGACCTGGCCATGGCTTCCCGGCACGGCTGCCCCATCATGGTCCCCAAGTGCCAGGACGTTGACGCGCTGACCGACCTGGTCTCCCGGTCCGCCGGCCGATGCCACGTCATCGCCCTCATCGAGACCGCCCTCGGCATCGAGCACGCGACCCGGCTCTGCGCCACGCCCGGCGTGGTGCGCGCGGCCCTGGGCAACGCGGACCTCGCCACGGAACTGGGCGTGGACCCCGGCGACCACCTCGCGCTCGCCTACTCCCGCAGCCGCCTCGTAGCGGCCTCCGCCGCAGCCGGCATCGCCCCACCGCTGGACGGCGTGACGACCCGGCTCGACGATCCCGGGACACTGGCGTCGGACATCGCCCACGCCCGCCGTCTCGGCTTCGCCGGCAAACTCTGCATCCACCCCTCCCAACTCCCCGCCACGGCCGACGGCTTCGCCTCCACCGAGGAAGAACTCACCTGGGCCCGCTCGGTACTCAACGCCTCGGACGGCGCCTCCCGGGTGGGTGGAGAGATGGTCGACCGGCCTGTCCTGGAACGCGCCCGCCGCCTCCTGGCGAACGCCTGAACCCGGAGGGGCGGTGCGCCGGGTCGGGCCGGAGAAGGTGACCGCACCCGCCGGTCAGCCGTGACAGCGCCCGCCCGCGGCGACGCCTTCCCTGTATTCCCCATCGACTTACTGGGAAAGAGTTGACGGCCGCCCCCACGAGTGCGCAGGATGATGTCCATGCCCCACGCCCAGCAACGACTCGTTCGTCGTCGGCATGTCGACTTTGGTCACGTCGTCAGTGCCGCCTGCTGTCGCGCGTAAGGCACGCAGTCGCAACGTTCCGCGTGCCGCTCCGCTCCTTCTCCCCCTCCCGGGTGATCAGGCGGCGCTGTCCCGCTGTGCCTGATGGCCCGACGTACCTCGTGAAGGACGACCCGCCATGACCACGGCACTTCCGGCCCACGCCACCCCAGCGCCATCCCCCCTCCCGGACATGCGCCGTCTGCGCGTCATCGGGGACAACGCGCCCGGCGACGACGGGCACGGCTCCCCTCCCCTCGTCGGTTACCTCGTCCTCGTCCCCGAGGGCACCGATCCCGCCGAGCTCTTCGCCGGCCAGGCGGCACGACCGGAGATCCGGCCGATCGCCTACGCGGAGCCATCTCCCCCGCCGCAGACGGGAAACACCGCCATCCGTATCGATTCCGCGCGACACATCGCGGAGGTGGACGGACAGGAACTCGACCTCACCTACCTGGAGTTCGCGCTGCTGGACCATCTGGTCCGGCACCCCCACCACGTGCACTCCCGCGAGCAGTTGATGCTCCACATCTGGGGCTACGACCACATCGGCGACGGCCGCACCGTGGATGTGCACATCGCGCGCCTGCGCCGCAAGCTGGGCGCCGCCCACCGGCACCGCATCGTCACCGTCCGGCGCGTGGGGTACAAGTACGCGCCCTGAGCAGCGCGAAGCCCGACAGGGCACACCTTGCCGTCGATCCCGAGGAGACCGCTGCCATCCTCCCTCTTCGGAGGGAATCCCCGCCTTCGGGCGGGGAGGGAATCCGATCCTGAGCCTTGCGGCGCAAAGCGCCGCAGCATCGCTTGGGAGTGCTCTGTCCAGGGCCCGCGCTCAGTCGGGGACTGCTTCCTCAACGGCGCGCACCACCGTTCGTCCTGCCCGTCTGACCACGGCGGTCCGCCCTGGAGCGCCGGGCCCCGGCCCGTCCGCGGCGAGTGCCGAGCGAAGCCGTACGGGATAATGGGCGCATGCGGATATCAGCCAGGGCGGACTACGCGGTGCGTGCCGCGCTGCAGCTCGCCGCGTCACCAGCGGACGGGCCGCTGAAGGCCGAGGCCATCGCCGCCGCCCAGGACATCCCGCACAAGTTCCTCGAAAGCATCCTGAACGACATGCGCCGCGGCGGTCTCGTGCTCAGCCGGCGCGGCGGCAACGGGGGCTACCGGCTCGCCAGGCCCGCCGAGTCCATCAGCATCGCCGATGTCATCCGTGTCGTGGAAGGACCTCTCGTCTCGGTGCGCGGGGTCCGTCCCCCGGAACTGTCCTACACCGGCGCCGCCGAGTCGCTGCTCCCCCTGTGGATCGCGCTGCGATCCAATGTGCGCGAGATCCTCGATGGTGTGTCGCTCGCCGACGTCGCGTCCGCCCGACTGCCCGCCGAGGTGTCCGCGTTGGCCGATGCCCCGGGTGCCTGGATGAATCCCTGACCCGCTGGGGCTCTTCCCCTCGGCCCGGTCCCGTTGCCTGACGGCGGAGCCGTAGGCACCCGGGACCGGGCGGAGTCCGCCGTTCACGGGGGTGGCAGCAGACCCCCCACGACTCCGGTGACCGTGGTAACCGTCGTTGCCACGGTCTTGTTCACCGTCGTGGTCACCGTCGTGGTCACCGTCTTGGTCACGCCGCCGACCACACCGCCCACCACCGGGGCCAGTGACGGCAGCCCGCCCGGGACCGGCGTCGGGGTGGGCGAAGGCTGCGTCGGCGCGGTGGGTGAGGGGGTGGCTCCCGAACCGCCGGACGGCTTCGGCCGCGGGGCCGGTCCGCCGCCGGGCGAGGGGCGCGGGCCGGGAGACTCCGTGCCGCCCGCCGTGCCATCGCTGCCGCTGCCGCTGCCGTCGCCGAAAACGGGCATCGAGGGGCTGTCGGGCACGGTCGCGATCTTCCCGGAGTACACGGCCATCCACTCCAGCACCGTGCTCAGATAGACATCGGAGTCGTTGTAGCTCAGCACCGCCGCACGCAGACCCTGCGGAGTGGCCAGATCCCGGTGGTCCGCGCACAGATACCGCGCGGCGGCCAGCGCGGCGTCGTAGACGTTGCTCGGGTCTCCCCCGGCGCCCCAGTTGGCCCAGGTGGACGGGATGAACTGCATCGGCCCGACGGCACGGGCCCAACGACCCTGCTGCGCCCACCGGGTGCCGTACGTGTTGGGTATCGCCGCGTTGCCGCCGGATCCGTCCAGCACCGGGCCCAGGATGGGGCGCAGCGTGGTGCCGGTGCTGTCGACGGCACCGCCCTCCGCGTGATCCGACTCCACCTTGCCGATGCCGGCGAGGAGCGCGACCGGCAGCCGGCACCCCGGCCGCTCGGCGTCCAGCCGCGCCGTGGCCCGCTGATACGCGGCCAGGACCGTACGCGGAACACCCGCCCAGGAGCCCGTCCCTCCCGGCCAGAAGCCGTCTGCGGAGGCCGGGGGCTTCGGCCCGTCCGACTGCGGCGGCCGGGCCGGCGGCGGAACCAGATTCAGCGGCGCGTGCCCGTCCGCACCGGTCCGCCCGGCCGTGTCCTGGGCCGGGCCGCGGTCCGTGGCGCCCGGCAGGCCCAGTGGGTTGGGACCGCCCGCGGTGCACACCACCAGGACGCCCGCCAGCGCCGCCTGCCTGATCGCACCGCTGCGGTTCCGCCCTCCCGGCGGCCGCAGGCGCGCGCTCGCCGCCCGCGGCCAAAGGCGCGTGAGCCGCTTGTTGTCAGTCACCTGATACCTCTTCTGCGACGTGCGGAATGCGGGCTTGCGGGAGCAGTCACGGCAGGGACACCGCGGTGCCGGCCGGCGCCTCGTCGGGGTGCAGGGGGCGTGGAAGCCCCTCACCGGCGCGGCGAAGGCGGCCTTGACGGGGCCGGCGACCAGTGTGTCGGCGGTCAGGGTGCCGAGTTCGCCGCCGTTGCCGCTGGTGCTCCGGCCGTGGGAGTTCCGTTGTGCCGGAGCGGCGGAGTCGGTGCCCGACTTCGCCTCGGTGAGGGTCCTGCTCGCCGCGGCCGGGGGTGGGCACCACGATGTTCGCGAGGTGTCCCTACTCGGAAGTAGCAATTTAGTGTCTCGAACGCCGTTCGGAGCGCGCTCTCCACGATCCCACCCAATATTCTCTACACCTCGGGCACCACCGGCCGGCCCAGGAGTGTGCCGTCCGGCGACGGCCCTCCCCTTGCGGCGCGGCCTCTGAGGAGCGGAACACCATCGCCCCGGGACAGCCCCTCCGGCCGGCCCCCGGGAAGGGCTACCGCTGTGCGGCAGCCTGACGCAGCGAGACCGCCTTGGCCCGGCCCCGGCCACCCGGTCAAGCAGCCCCAGGGCGGCGAACCCGCCGACACCACCGGGCGCACAGCACGGTGATTCGGGGCACCCACGGCGTCGCCCAGCCGGCGATGCCGAGCACGGCAGCTGCACGTAGGCTGCCCCTGGCTTGGCCTGTCGCTGGGACAGGCCGGCCTGGGGGGGTGATCCGACCTGATAGCGCGTCATCGACCTACGGTCGCGGTACCGGTGGCTCGCCGGGTAGGCAGAGGTCTGGTGCTGGTCGCCGCCGCGGCGGCTGTGCTGGCGGCGCTGTTGTTGTCGCCCTTCGTGCTGGAGGGGATCTCCGGCTCCAAAGGGGTGGACTGGAACAGGCTCAGTCAGATCGGCGCGGCCTACGGCTTCACTTCGGCGGTCGTCTCGGCGCTCGCGTTGGCCGGCGTTGCCGCCTCGCTGATGGTCCAGAACCGGCAGGCCAGGGCGGAGCAGGTCCAGGGGATTCGCAGCTACTACCTTGAGCTGGTCCGCCTGGAACTTGACGACATGGCGCTTTACCAGCCCGTCTGGGGTGCCACGGACATCGCCGATCCCCATGAGCGGAAGCGGCATGTCTACGCCGATCTCATGATGAACTACGCGTGGATGGGCTTCGAAATCGGCACCATCCGCGAGCCTCTGCTGCGGGACATGCTGGCCGGGATGTTCACGGGAGAGGCTGGGCGCCGCTACTGGGGCAAGGCCCACACCTCATGGGCCGCCAGTTCGTCCGGAAGCCGCATCGGCCGGCGCTTCCTGGCCATCGTGGACGAGGAGCACGCTCGCGCGGTCGCTGCCGGACCTCCGACGCGCTCTGCCGTCGTCGCCGCTCCACCCGACGTGCCGACCGCAGGAGCGGCGCCCGTGTGGCGGACATCGGTCGGCGCTCTGATCGGCCTGGGCACCGGGCTGGCGCTCGGACCACTTGTGCGCAGTCGGCGCCGAGGGTCGTCGGGCCTGGGTTGATCACGGTGTCACCCGCTTCCACCAGGGGTTTCATCGAGCTCTGAGGTCCGCTTCACCGCATCGCCGTGGGCAAGGCAGCGGGGAGCCGCGGCACGCGGTTCGCGGTGCGTCAAAGGGCGTTCGCCGACGCGCAAGGACACCGGATGGGACGGGCCGCATCGTTGTCGCGGGGGTTGTTCCCACCGGCATGGAACCACACTTTCGTGACGCCGCCCGATCACTGAGAGCACGCCACGGAAGAACATTGCCGTTGATCAGCCCTCGGACCCACTCGCCGGAACGCGGCGGCGCACTCGCCGCGTTCCCTTGAACGGAATGGCATCCAGATGAACATCACTTCCGGGTTCGGGAAGAAGCTGCTGAGCCGGGCCTCGGTACTCACGGCGGGCGCCGTGCTCGCCGTCGGGAGCTTCACGACGTCGGCCGACGCGGCGAGCGCGAACATCTCCTCGTGGACGGTCAGCTACGACTCCTGCCCGAGCTACTTCACGGTCTGCCTCTTCTACTCGCCGGGCGGCAGCGGCGGGCGGTACGGAAGCAAGTACACCTCCGAGGACAATCTGTATGGATTCCGCTTCGGCGGCGCGGGAGCCGGTGTCGACCAGCCGGTGATCAACGACGCGGCCTCGGCTGACAACAACAGCGGCTGCAACGTCGGCATCTGGAACGAGACCGGCGAGACCGGCGACTCCGACTGGCTGAACCCGCACACCGGTGGGAACTTCGGACCCGCTCTGCGCAACCGCGAGAAGTCCTTCGCTGAGAAGGACACCTACCACGGCGGCTGCCCGCACTGATCGCGGACGGGCGCGCGTAGACACGCGATCCGCCGCGATCCGGGCCAGGGGCGCCACCCGCCGCGCCCCTGGCCCTCCGCGTCCACCCGCAAGAGCCGCCGCCCACGCGGCATCCCAGCACACCGAGCACGGAGGCCCCATGCCCGCCGCACCAGCCCGCCGAGGCATCGCAGCCGCCGCCCTGCTTGCCGTCGGCGCCCTCGCCGGCTGCACCCACAGCACCCCGAAGGAACCACCGCCCGCGGTGACCGCAGTCCCCAAGGGCGTCCCGGCATCGGCCCTTCATCTGCCCATCGAGGCCTACATGTTGACGCCGCTGGAAGGCGCTCGGCTGGGCTGGGAGCAGGACCAGGCGCTGCGCGCGTGCATGGCCCGCTTCGGCCTGGACTACCCCGGCGGGGGCCCGCTGCCCTCGGGCAGCGACGCCGGGCAGGAGTTCGCCGTGATGAACCGCCGCTACGGCATCGACACCGCCTCGACCGCGGCCGTATGGGGATACCACCCGCACGTCGCGCGCCGCGTGCCGTCGTCCACCGCGTCGAGTGCTTCGGCACCCCTGTCCACCGCTCAACTCACCGTCCTCGGCGGCACCGATCCGCACACCCGCAAGCCCGTCACCCGCTTCGGTGGAAAGGCCCTTCCCGCGGGCGGCTGCCAGGCGGAGGCAAACGCCCTGTTCCCTGACACGGCGAGCCCGCAGGGACCGGGAACGGCTCCCGGGCAGATCGTCGCCACCCTCAAGTCGGACAGTTTCGCCCAGTCCGCGGCCGATCCACGGGTGACACGCGCCTTCGCCGCCTGGAATTCGTGCATGCGGAGCCATGGCTACCACCTGCCCCTCAATCCGCTCGAAGCTCCCGCCGGCCTGCACACGCTCAACGACGCGCGGCCCGGCCGCGCCGAGATCGCCCAGGCGGTGGCGGACGTCGCCTGCAAGCAGCGGACCGGTCTGGTCGATGTGTGGTTCGCCGTGGAGTCCGCGTACCAGGTCCGGGACATCGCCCGGCACCAGGCCGACCTGGACACGGTGAAGCGCGAGCGGGACGCGACCGTGGCGGCCATCCGGTCGCATCTGCCCGGATAGCCACGCCGGGCCGGCCCACGTTGTCCTGACCTCGTTGTCCGGCCCTCCGACCCCGACACCTGACATGGCGCCCGGCAGTAGAACAGCGATGCGAAAGTCGCAGCTGAAGCGCTCTCAACGGGGTCGGAACATGGTCAACGGAACGGTGGACGGGGCACCGGCGGACGCGGAAGTCACGCTCGGTGCGGGGGTACGGTTCGCGGTGTTGCGGAGCGGAGTGTCAGCGGCGTTCGCCGCACGGGAGGCGGGCGGCGAATCGGCGGCCTGGCCGCTGACGCTGGTCTCGGGGGCGCCTTTGCTGATACGGCACGACCGGGGCGACACCCGTCTGCACTCCGGGGACCTGGTCCTGTGGGACCCGGCCCGGCCGGTGGCCGTCTCGAAGGCCACCGGCGACCGGACCAGCGCGATGGTCCTGCGCCTCCCCTTCCGCGCCCTGCCGGTTCCGGACGAGTTGCTGGGCCGGCTGGCCGGCCACCCGGTGCCCTCGGTCTCGGGACCGGCCGCGCTCCTCGCCCGTTTCCTCGAGGGGGTGGCGGACGTCGCGCCGTCGCTGGCCGCCGCCCGGACGGAGCGGCTCGGATCAGCCGCGATCGACCTCGCCGCCGCGTTCCTCTCCAGCCTGCCGACCGCGCGCACACCGGTTCCGCAAGCGTCCCGCCATGACGCGCTCCTGGCGCGGTTGACCTCGTACATCGCCCGGCACCTGGGCGATCCGGAGCTGTCACCGCGACAGATCGCCCTGGCGCACCACATGTCCGTGCGCTACCTCCACTACCTGTTCCAGCGGGACAACCGCACCGTCAGCCGCTACATCCTGGAACAGCGGCTGCGGCGCTGCCGTGCCGACCTGTCCGATCCGTCGCTGTCCGGGCTGAGCGCCGGAAGGATCGGAAGCCGCTGGGGATTCAGCTGCGACGCGGTGTTCTGCCGCGCCTTCAAGCAGGCGTACGGCCTGCCGCCCGGACAGTGGCGCAGCAGGCACCTTCCTTCCCCGTGACGTCAGGCGTCGCGCGCGCGGGCCGCGAGGCGGTCGGCGAGCGCGATGACCAGGTCACGCAGTTCGTCGGGGCGCTCGATGACGAACGGCCGGTCGAGTGCGGCGAGCACCGGAGGCAGCCAGTCGAGCCGCTCGGCCCGCAACCGGACCCGCAGCCAGCGCTCGGTCGCCGGATCGGCTTCCGCCGTACTCACCGGCTCCACGCTCGCGACACTGGCGGGAAGCCGGTCGCGGATCTCGTCGGCGGTCCCGTGGATCCGGAAGGCCACCTCATGCCGGTACGCGGCCGACGCGAATCCCGACAGGACGTGCTGGGCCGGGTCCAGGCCGGCGGGTGCCTCGAACGAGCCGGGCAGGGTCCTCGCGTCGGTGACGCGGTCGAGCCGGAAGGTCCGGTCCTCGCCGATCGCGGGGTCCGCTGCGGTGACGTACCACCGGCCCCCATGGGCGACGATCCCGAACGGGTGCAGTGTGCGCTCGCTGCGCCGGCCGTCGCGGTCGGTGTACCTGATCGAGACCGGCCGTCGATGGCGTACCGCGTCGGCGATGGCCAGCAGGACCGCGGCATCCGGGGTGGGGAACTCGCCGGGCGGTTGCGTGAAGGCGAGGGATTCCAGGACCGCGTCGAGCCGGCGCGCGACGCGCTCGGGCAGCACCCGCCGGATCTTGGCCGCCGCCGTCTCGCTCGCGGTGTCCGTCATCGGCAGCACCCCCGCTCGGCGACCGGCGACCAGGCCGAGCAGTACGGCGAGCGCCTCCTCGTCGCCGAGCATGAGCGGAGGCAGCCGATAGCCGCGGGCCAGGCGGTAGCCGCCGTAGCGGCCGCGCACCGCCTCGACGGGCACGTCGAGGTCGATCAGCTGGTTCACATACCGCCGCACGGTGCGCCCGTCGACCCCGAGCCGGTCGGCGAGTTCGGCCATCGTCCGGGTGCCTCCCGACTGCAGCAGCTCCAGCAGGGTGAGCACGCGGCCGGTGGGTCGGGACATGCCCCGAGCCTAGCGCCGATAGTGGACCGATTCCGACCACAATTCGTTCTACCGTGCGAAGCGCAACCGCTCCCCGCAGCCAGGAGAAGACCGTGGACTTCGTCTCGATCCGCATCATCACCGACGACATCGCACGTCTCGTCGAGTTCTACGAGAAGGCCACCGGGATACCGGCGATCTGGTCCACCGAGGACTTCGCCGAGCTCAGGACCCCAAGCGCCACCCTCGCCATCGGCAGCACCCGTACCGTCCCGCTGTTCGCACCCGGTTCCTCCCGCCCCGCCGACAACCACAGCGTGATCATCGAGTTCCTGGTCGACGACGTGGACCGCGTGCACCGGAACCTGACCGGCTTCGTGACCGACTTCGTCAACGAGCCCACCACCATGCCCTGGGGCAACCGTTCGCTGCTCTTCCGCGACCCCGACGGCACCCTCGTCAACTTCTTCACCCCGGTCACCCCGGCGGCCGTCGAGAAGTTCACCCGCGAGCACCGGACGCGGTAAGCGGCGGCACGGGCGTCCCGGAAGCTCGGTCCCACCGACCGCGTCCGCTACGGCCGTTGGGAGGGCAGCGGCCGAAGCCCCGGCCACCGGGTGAGCATGCGCTCGCGCATGGCCGCCGAGAGCCGTCCCAGATCCCCCAGTTCGCTGCTCCCCGCGGTCATCCGCCTTACCACCCCGAGGCGGTGCACGAGCCGCTGACGTGCGGTCGCGGTGCCCCAAGTCCAGTCCTGGCGCGGGAGTGCGCCCAGGTGGTCGACGGTCCCGCGGTGGGCCCGCTGGACCAGTGCGTCGCCCCGCAGCAGCCAGCCGGCGCACGCGTCGGTGAGGTCGCCGTGGACCTCGGTGCCCGTCGCCTCGCGCCATGCCGTGCGGTAGGCGCTCTCCGCCGCGTCCAGACGTGCCGGAACCGGAGCGGTGGCACACCAGCAGGTCGGGAAGCCGATGCGGAGGTAGGCAAGCTCCACGATCCCGTTGCCCAGCGCGGCCTGTTCGAAGTCGACGAACCTCACGCCGTCGCTGGTGTGCAGGTCGTTGCCGGGGCAGGGATCGCCGTGCAGCAGGGCGCGGCCCGGAACCCGGGTCAGACGGTCGATGAGGCCGTCCAGCTCGGCACGCACGCCGGGCGGCACCTCCGCGCCGAGCGTCCGGGCAAGCCCGAGGAACGCGTCGATGTCCCCCTGGGCCGGGCCGGACCAGGCCGGAAGACGGTCCGCCGCGTCAGCGGTGGGCGCCGCGTGGAGCCGGGCCAGCGCCGTGGCATAGTCGATCAGCCAGTCCTCGCGCGGCTCCTGGTCCTCCACGTGCTCCAGGACCAGTACCCGCCTGTCCGGATCGGTGCCGAGAAGCTTCGGGATGACGGGCGGGTCCACTCTGGACGCGATCCGTAACGCCGCCACCTCGCGGGCATACCCTTCGCCGGCTTCCGGGCCGCCGACGAGCTGCTTGACCACCACAGGCGTGCCGGACAGCTCGGCCCGCCACACCCGCGACCGCGGACTGCTGCTCAGCCTGCCGGCCTTTCGGGGCGCGCCCAGTTCGGCCGTGAGCTTCTCCCCGAACGGCAGTCGTGAGCACATGGACTCATCCTCCCCCGCGGGTGATCGGCGCCCACCCCTCAGCGCAGTGGGTGACGCCGGTAGCGGGGATCCGGCGGTTCAAGGGTCAGCCCGTTCTCATCGAGCGCGTTGAAGACGGTCAGCCGGGTCTCTGGGAAGACAAAGCTGACGGCGACGGTCCCTTGGGCCAGGTCGTCGCCGGTCCATTCGAGGATCTCGACGTCCTGAAGCGCCTGGCCCTCCAGGGAACGCAGCCCCGGGTGCCCGTCATGGCGCCACCGCAGAGCGAATCCGGGCCACGCGACGGGCGTGCCGGGATCCACGGTGCTCCAGGTGATCGACAGGTCGTCGAGCTTGTGGTGGTTGAGCTCGACCTGGTCCCCCTCGAAGTCGAGCAGGACCGGGCAGTCGGGGAACCACTCGTCGTCCTGGAGATCCCAGACCACCCAGGCGCGTGACAGCCGGCGCTGGACGAGCGCCCCAAGCCGGCGGCCGTGGGCCGCCGCGACGGCGGAGCCGCCACGGAGCCATTGGGGCTGGTAGCCCTCGATCCCGAAGCTGAACACGCGAAGCCCTCCAGTGGACACATCATCGCCGATCCCCCCGATGGTTGACCAGCGGCGCGTGGCCGCGGGACGAACACCGCCGCCAGCCGATCGACCCGGCCGACCCTCATGCTGGTGCAGGACATCAAGGCCGAGGCCCGAACCCCAACCGGTTCTCTCGCGCCGCGGCGCGTCGGAGCCTCGCGGACTCCAGACGGTGTTCGCCCGGTCCCAGGGGCACGGGCGCGCAGCCGGGCAGTTCGGCCACCCCCTCACAGCCGTCGGGTATCACCACATGCGCCGTCAGGCCCGCCGGGGTCTGTTCCCAGGAGATCGAGGCGGTGCCGTAGGGGGTCATGTGGCGTGCCTTCGCCCAGGTGATGCCCCCGCCGGGGCGGGGACGAAAGCGCAGGGTGCGGTAGCCCGGGGAGGCGGAGTCCAGTCCGGCGACGACGCGGTGCAGCCAGTCCGCCACGGCTCCCAGGGCGTAGTGATTGAAGGACGTCATGCCGCCCGGGTTGAGGGTGCCGTCCGGACGGAGGCTGTCCCAGCGCTCCCATATGGTCGTCGCGCCCATGGTGACCGGGTAGAGCCAGGAGGGGCACTCGGTCTGGGTGAGCAACCGGTAGGCCACGTCGAGGTGTCCGCTGTCGGTGAGGGCGTCGCAGATGAGGGGGGTGCCCACGAATCCGGTGGCGATCCGCGCACCGTCTTCGAGCACCAGCTGCGCGAGCCGGTCCCCCGCGCCCCGCCGCTGCCCGGGGTCGTCGATCAGCCCGAAGACCAGGGCCAGCGCGTAGGCGGTGGGGCTGTCGCTCGTCATCCGGCCGCCGGGCTCCACGTAGCGGCGGCGGAAGGCGTCGGCCACCTCGGCGGCGAGCCGGCCATAGTGCTCGGCGAGGTCGCCATGGCCGAGTTCCCGGGCCGACCAGGCCAGGTGGCGGGCGGACCAGGCGAAGTAGCCGGTCGCGACGAGGTGGCGGTCGGTGCGCGCGGCGGCCGGATCATCCGGCGGCGCGATCGGGTCGAGCCAGTCGCCGAGTTGGTAGCCGGTGTCCCACAACCGGCCGGGCCCGGCGAGCCGCGCCATCAGGTCCACCCAGGCCCGGCCCGCCGGGAAGTGGCGGCGCAGCAGTTCCAGGTCACCGAAGCGCTGGTAGAGCACCCAGGGGGTGAGGGTGGCGACATCGCCCCAGGCCGCGCCCGGCCGGATCGGCGTCCACTGCGGACCACCGGGGATCACGGGTACATACCAGGGGACGGTGCCGTCGGGAAGCTGCTCGGCGGCGACGTCCGACAGCCAGGAGTCGAGCATGCCGGCGCAGTCGTACAGGAAGCTCGCGGTGGGGGCGAACACCTGGATGTCGCCGGTCCAGCCGAGGCGCTCGTCGCGCTGCGGACAGTCGGTCGGGATGTCGACGAAGTTTCCCCGCATGCTCCACACCACGTTCTCGTGGAGCCGGTTGATCAGGGGGGCGCTGCACTCGAACCAGCCCGTGCGGCGCATGTCGGTGTGGTGGACACGGGCGGTGATCGCGTCCGCTGCGGGCTGTCCGGGCCATCCGGTGATCTCGGCGTAGCGGAAACCGTGCAGGGTGAAGCGGGGCTCCCAGGTGAAGGGGCCGCCGGGGAGGATCACCGTGTCGGTGGCCGTCGCGCCGCGCAGCGGGCGGGTGGCGAGTTCACCGTCCTGGAGGACTTCGGCGTGGCGCAGGGTGAGGGTGGTGCCGGCCGGAGCGTCGGTGGTGATCCGCAGCCGGCCGACCAGGTTCTGCCCGAAGTCGAGCAGGTGCCGTCCGTCGCCCGTGGCCGTCACCTGGACGGGAGCGAGTTCCTGTGTGCAGCGCACCGCCGGTCCGCTCGGCGCGATCAGGGTGCGGGGGTCGCGGGTGTGTACGGCCACGGGCGTCCACGCCCCGTCGTTGTCGCCACCGGGGGTGGACCAGGCGGGGTCGTGCAGGCGGGCGTCGAAGGTCTCCCCCTCGTACAGGCCACTGAAGAGGATCGGGCCGGTGGCGGCGCGCCAGGAGGCGTCGGTGGCGACGAGCGTGGTGCTGCCGTCGTCGTGGACGACTTCGAGCTGGGCGAGGAGCGACTGGTCGGTGCCGTAGAGGTTGCGGTGGCCGCCGTCGAAGCCGATTCGGCCGCGGTACCAGCCGTCCCCGAGCCACGCGCCGATCGTGTTGGCGCCTTCGGTGAGGTGGGCTGTGACGTCGTAGGTGCGGTAGCGCAGCCGTCGGCCGTACACCGTCCAGCCCGGGGACAGGATGTCGTCGCCGACCCGGTGGCCGTTGATCTCCGCCTCGTACAGGCCGTGGGCCGTGATGTACAGGCGGGCTCGGACGACGCGCCTGGGAAGGCTGAAGTCCTTGCGGACGCGGGCGGGTCGGCGGTCGCTTTCCGGGTCCTCGGGCCAGGCGGCGCCGACGGGCCGGGCGCTCCAGTCGGACGGCCGGAGGAGCCCGCCCTCGACCGTGCTCGGCGCGCTCCACGCGGAGGGTTCGCAGCCTGTGGTCCACACGCGCACCCGGACGGTGACGCGTTCCCGCGAGGCGAGTGGCCGGCTGGGCCAGGGCACGAGGATCTGCCGGGATCCGGCGATGCGGCCGGTGCGCTCGGTCACGCCGTCGCGTCGGAGCTCGATCTCATAGCCGGTCTGGTGGCCGGCGCCGGACGGCAGCGTCCAGGAGAGGCGTGGCTCGGGAACGCCGATGCCGAGTCCTCCGGTCAGGTGCTCGAAGGTGACCGGGGCAGGCTGAGAGGACACAGGTGAGGCCTTCCGTTCGGGCGGGCGGTACTGCCGGAGATGAGCTGCGGCTGTCAGCCCTTGACGGCTCCCGAGGTGAGCCCCTTCATCACCTTCTGGTTGAGGAAGAGGTAGATCACCAAGGTGCCGAAGACGTTGATGCAGATGGCGGCGAACAGCGGGCCGTACTGGGTGGATCCGAAGTCGCCGGTGAAGTTGAGCAGGCCGACCTGGACGGTGCGCAGATCCTGGCTGTTGGTGAACGTCAGGGCGATGAGCAGGTCGTTCCAGAGGAAGAAGAACTGCACCAGGCCGACGGTGAGGATCGCGTTGCGCACCACGGGCAGGCTGATGGTCCAGAACGAGCGCAGGATCCCGGCCCCGTCGATGGTGGCCGCCTCGAACAGCTCGCGCGGCAGGCTCTTGTAGTAGGTGGCCATCATGAACACCGTCAGCGGCAGGCCCGTTCCGGTGTACGTCAGGATGAGCGGCCACAGGGTGCCGGACAGGCCGGTCTGGAAGTAGATGGTGAACAGCGGCAGCAGGATCATCTGGGCGGGCACCATCATGCCCGCGAGGAAGACCAGCAGGGTCAGGTCGCGGCCCTTCCACACCATGATCTGCAGTGCGAAGCCGGCCGCGCTGCCCAGCAGCAGGATCAGGGCGAGGGCGGGCAGGACGGCGAGGGCGCTGTTGCGGACGTACAGGCCGATGCTGCCGGTCGTCCAGGCTTCGCTGTAGTTGCTCCACTCCCAGGTGGTGGGCAGGCTCCAGGTGGAGTTGTTCAGGTAGTCGCTGTTGGACTTCAGCGAGGTGAGGAACATCCAGACCAGCGGATAGACCTCGACGATCAGCAGGACGGCGACGGCGGCCTTCACCCACAGCCGGCTTCCCGGGCGGCCGTTGCGGCGTCGGGCCGGGCGGCCCGCGGGCGCACCGGCCGCCGGGGGACGCAAAGGCGTCTCGATGGCCATGGGTTCAGCCCTCCGTGAGGTCGCGCCGCGACAGGCGGAAGACGGCCAGTGTCACCAGCAGACACACCACGGTCAGCAGCAGGGCGATGGTGCTGCCGTAGCCGTAGTCGCTGTAGGTGAACGACGTCTGGAACATGTACAGGGTCAGCGGTGTGGTCGCGTCGCCCGGACCGCCGCCGGTCAGGGCCATGATCGAGTCGAAGACCTTGAGCGTGCCGTTGATGCTGAAGATCAGCGACGACATCAGCACCGGGAAGGACATCGGCAGCACGATGTGACGGATCAGCCGCACGCCCGAGGCGCCGTCGAGGCGTGCGGACTCCAGGACCTCCACGGGGATCTCGACGAGGCCGGTGAAGAGCAGGACGGCGTAGAAGCCCATGGAACGCCAGATGTCCATGACGACCAGGACCCAGAAGGCGTGTCCGGCACTGCCGAACCAGTCGACGGAAGGCCCACCGGCCGCGTTCAGCAGGGAGTCGACCGGTCCGGTCTGCGGGGCCACCTGGAACAGCTTCTGGAACAGCAGTCCGATCGCGACGGTGGGCAGGACCACCGGGAAGAACACCAGGGTGCGGATGACGGCCGACGCCCTTTTGAGGAAGAAGACATAGAGAAGGGCCAGGAGATACCCGGCGGCGACCTGCCCGACGGTCACCACGACCGCGTACCGGACCGTGAACCACAGGGCATGGTGTACGGCCGGGTCGGTGAGCAGATGGCGGAAGTTCCCCAGGCCGTCGCCGGTGAACCCGTCGATGGTGTTGCCCTTGGTGAAGGCGTACCCCAGCGACCACACCATGGGGACCAGCATGATCAGGGAATAGACGAGCAGGGCGGGACCTACCAGGATCACGACGGCCCTGCGGTCACCGAGTACGCGGTGCATGGGTGGAGTCCACTTCGTTGACAAGGTGTGCCGGACGGCCGGATGCGGTCCGGCGACCTGGGCCGCCGGGCCGCCGGGCCGGCATCACTGGCCGGACAGGGCGTCCTGCACGGTCTGCATGAACGTCTGGGGGCTCATGCTGCCGCTGACCAGCGAGGCGGCGTTCGTCTGGCTCACGGTGGTGGCCTTCGTGCCGAACAGGGCCTCGAACCACAGGACGTTCTGCTTCGAGGCGCTGATGGTCCGGCGGATCTGGCCGGTGACCGCGTTGGTGTCCTGGACGGGGCCGCTGGTGGTGAAGCCGGAGATCGAGCCCTGGTCCTTCAGGGCGGTACTGCCGTAGTTGTCGGCGACGCACTTCACCCAGGCACCGACCTTGGCGTCGAAGGTCCGCCTGCCGAGGGTCATGGGAAGTCCGACGTTGGACGGGTACTGGTCGATGGAGCCCTTGCCGCCGGAGACCGCCGGGAAGGGCATGAAGCCGACGTTCCCCGCGCCGATCCTGTCCTGTGCGGGATCGGCGATGTTGGTCAGCGCCCAACTGCCCATGTAGAGCATGGCGGCCTTGCCGGTCAGGAACTGGTTGAACGAGGTGTCGTAGTCGATGGAGCCGACGCCCTTGCCGAAGTAGCCCTTCCTGCCGAGGTCGGCGACCTCCTGCGCGGCCTTGACGTATGGGGAGTCGGTCAGCTTGGCCTTGCCCTCGGCGACGTCCTTGAGCGCGTCGGGGCCGAGGCTGCGGTAGAGGTAGCCGCTGATCAGCCGGGTCAGGGGCCAGCCCTGCTGGCCGGAGGCGGAGAACGGCTGGATGCCCTTGGCCTGCAGCCTGGCCGCGGCGGCCACGAGTCCGTCCCAGGTGCCCGGTACGGCGATGCCGTTGTCGCTGAAGATCTTCTTGTTGTAGAAGATGCCCTCGATGTTGTACTCGTACGGCAGGACCGCGAGCTTCCCGCCGTAAAGGGCCTTGATGGTCGAGACCGCGGCCGGCTCCAGCCGGTCGTAGACGCCGAGGCGCTTCAGCTCCTTCTCCAGGTCGGCGATCCGGCCCGAGGCGTACAGCCGGTCGGTCAGCGCGGGGGCGTTGCCGGC
Source organism: Actinomycetota bacterium (assembly GCA_048498775.1). Lineage (GTDB taxonomy): Bacteria > Actinomycetota > Actinomycetes > Streptomycetales > Streptomycetaceae > JBEHXI01. The sequence continues at coordinate 35,324 of JBEHXI010000001.1, forward strand.
TGCGAACTGCACGGGCAGGGCGTTCTGCCCTGCCAGCAGTTGGAGCTTCTGGTCCAGGCTGGTCTGCGGAACGGTCTCCACCTTCAGGGGCAGCGCCTTGTTCTCCGCGGCGCACGCCCCCTTCGACAGGGTGGTCAGTGCCGTCTTCACCGTCGTGTTCTCGGTGTTGGTCAGGTAGCTGAAGTTCTCCGGCGACGAGGCCGGGCCGCCGCCCGTACCTCCGCAGGCGGTGGCGAAGAGGGCCATGGCGGCGGCGCTCGCGGTCAGCCCGGCGAGGCGGGTCCTTCTGGCGGAGGACGAGACGGTGTTCACGGCAGGCTCCCGGTCATCGTGGAAACGGAGGAGGGGGGCGGCAGGCGAGACGCCCGGTACGGGAAGAGGCGGAGCAGCGGAGGCTTCTGTAAAACGTTCTCCATGGCGAGGTGCGCACCACGATGCATGCGGGCGCCCGCAGCGTCAAGACACCGCGGTATAACGTCACCGCCAACGAATCTCCACCTTCCGCATCCCCGCCGTATCGTGTAGACCGTTACCTCATACGTGGCCACAACAGATCAGGGAGCGCCGAGGATGGGGCAGGACCCGCAGCGCAGGAAGCGCGCCACCATCACGGATGTCGCGCGGCACGCGGGTGTGTCCACCGCCGCCGTCTCCAAGGTCCTCAGGAACGCCTACGGGGTCAGCGCGGCCATGCAGGAAAAGGTCCGCGCCGCCATCACGGAACTCGACTACCGGCCACACGCCGCGGCGCGTGGCATGCGCGGACGCACGTACACGATCGGCGTGCTCCTGGACAACATCCGCAACGCCTTCTTCGCCGACATCCTCGACGGCGTCCGTGCCGAACTGGACGACAGCGAGTACACCGTCATGATCGGCGCGGCCGGTTTCGGCGCCGACGCGCAGCGCAAGACCATCCAGTCCATGGTCGACCGCCAGATGGACGGCCTGATCCTGATCGCTCCCAGCACTCAGCGTGCGGAAGTCCTCGCGACGGCGCAGTCCACTCCTACCGTCGTCATCGGGCACCACGACTCCTCCGACCTGCACGATTCCGTCGTCGACGCGGACGCGGCGGGAGCCGGCCTGGTGGTCGACCACCTGGTGTCGCTCGGCCATCGCGACATCGCGCTCGTCTCCTCTCCCGGGACGCGGAGCAGCAGGTGGGCGCGCACGCCCGAGATCGTGCTGAGCAACGGCTACACCGAGGCGATGGGCCGCCACGGGCTCGCCGAGCACGTGCGCGTGTGCCGCGCCGCGTACTCGGACGAGGGCGGCTACAAGGCCGGCCTGGGCCTGCTCAGCGCGGACAACCCGCCCACCGCCATCATGACCGGCGCCGACGTGGCCGCCCTGGGAGTGTGGCGAGCCGCCCACGAACTGGGGCTGCGCATCCCGGAGGACCTCTCCCTGGCCGGCTACAACAACACCGCCATCGCCGACCTCGCCACCGTCCAGCTCACCAGCGTCGACCAGGCGGGCCACGACATGGGCTCCACGGCCGCGCGCCTGCTGATCGAACGGGTCGAGGGCCGCCGCGAGCATGCCGTGCGGACGACCATGACTCCACGCCTGGTCGTGCGCCGCAGCACGTCGGCCCCGCGAAGCTGACCACGAGGCGGTCCGCCGATGGGACCGCCCCCTCTGACCACCGGTCTCACGGTCGGACCAGGCGGGTGGATGCCGGACACGGCCCGGGCGGCGTGGAGAGCAACCCGGTCTCCTGGGCGCGGAGCACGGCGGCCAGGCGGTTGGAGACACCCAGCTTCCGGTAGAGCTTCTCGATGTGCTTGTGCACCGTGCGCGTCGTGATTCCGAGTCTGCGGCCGATCGCTTCGGCGGTCAGCGCGTCACCCAGCAGACCGAGCACGGCGGTCTCGCGAGGCGTGAGTCCCAGTTCGGACACCGCCTGCGCGGCTCGCTGCCCGCCCTGGGCCGGGATGCTCCCCGGTTGCCCGCGCAGGTACCGGAGGTGGGCGTCCACACTCGTCAGCAGGGGCTGCAGGCGTTGGGCGTATGCCCTTTCGCGATCGTCGAAGTCCCGCCCGTCCCGGTGGATCACGAAGCACTTGCCCGTCCCTGCCGTCGTCGCCAGCGGAATGGCGAAATGACGGGTCGACTGGAAGGTTCGGCGGGTCAGCGCGTATGCCTCGCTGTGCCGCCAGACACGCTCCTCGACCAGATCGGTGATGGCGAGCGGCGTGCGATCCGTGGTGGTCGCGTAGTGCCGGGCCAGCGGGTGACGGAGCCTGATGTGCGAGTTGAGGATGGAGTCCAGCGGAAGGGCGCGGACCGATTCCGGGGTCCACACGTGTACCCGGCCGGCCCCGGGCGTCCATCGGACCTCGGAGAGCACCCCGACCGTCCCGCCCAGGCTCCGGACGAGTTCCTCGACGACCAACTGCCAGGCACCGTCAAGGCCCGGACGGTCCAGAATCGAGACCGCGAGATCGAGCATCCGCCCGTAGTCCCGTGTCGAAAGCAACGCCACCCCCCGGTGCCCGAGTGCCCCCGCGTCTCGCATCGTACGTAGATCTCCCCATGGCGACACCGACCTGAGTCGGTCACTCTTGGGCGAGCGGCATCCGACGGATATCCGTCCCGCGAACTCCCCCTCGAAGGCCGCGGATCCGCGCCATCGGCAGCGCGTGCTGCCCGCCCAGGGGCCTCCGGGTGCCGCGACTGGTCGCACGTCACCGCTCTGCAAGAGGAGAGAAGACTGATGATCGGCAAACGTCTCATCGTTCTCGGCGGCGGCCTCGCGCCGGCCGCCGGCCTCCTGGGGGTCGCCGCACCATCGGCATCGGCCGCAACGGCCGTGTCGGGGACCGCGTGTTCGGGCACGTCCTGCGACGGCCTGGACCCGACGGCCTCGTACACGTCAAGCGGGGAGTGCGGCAGCGGGGCGTCCACCGTCCACAGCGAGGCCGCGCTGGGCGGCACCCTGGAACTGCGGTACGGGCCGAACTGCGGGACGAACTGGACCCGGTTCACCCCCGGGAACAACGACACCTACGAGATCTGGGTGACCAACCTGGACAGCGGGGTGTGGGCCGGGACCGGCCTGAACCACGCCTACACCTTCTCCAACAGCGCCGGCGTGCCGAACTACAGCGACCAGGTCTACAGCCCCGGCCCGGCGGCTGCCTGCGTGCTGGACGTGACCACCGGTGCGCCCGACGTCTGCTACAGCCAGAGCTCCTGACCGGCCCGGCCCCCGGGCCGAAGCAGCGGACCGGGAGCGCCGTGTGCCGCACGTGACCGCGAGTCGCCCCGCCCGGCCGGACGCCGGCGGGCCGACTCGCGGTCTCCGGCTTGTTCGCGTCCGTCCTCCAGGGTCCCGGCCAAACGTGAATCCGGGACGGCGACCTCCGCCCCGGCCTGCGGGTTTCAACGCCGGCGCAGCACTCCCAGCGGCCTGAAACCACGCTGATGCCCCACTGAAGCCACACTGAACCGCCCCCGCCGCACGCTGTGCCGCATGACGACAACACACCGGCACCTCGCGATCGCGGCCACCGGGCTGCGCAAGTCCTACGGGGACAAGACCGTCCTCGACGGCATCGACATCCACGTGCCCGGCGGCACGATCTTCTCGCTCCTCGGGCCGAACGGCGCGGGCAAGACCACGGTGGTCAACATCCTGTCCACCCTGATCTCCGCCGACGACGGACAGGCACGGATCGCCGGGCATGACATCGCCACCGAGGCCCAGGCGGTGCGGGCCGCCATCGGCGTCACCGGGCAGTTCTCCGCCGTGGACGGCCTGATCACCGGCGAGGAGAACATGCTGCTGATGGCCGACCTGCACCACCTTCCCCGCGCCGAGGGCCGGCGGGTGACCGCCGACCTGCTGGAGCGCTTCGACCTGGTCGACGCCGCGCGGAAGCCCGCCTCCACCTACTCCGGCGGAATGCGGCGCCGCCTCGACATCGCCATGACGCTGGTCGGCAGCCCGCGGATCATCTTCCTCGACGAGCCGACCACCGGCCTGGACCCGCGCTCCCGGCACACCATGTGGCAGATCATCCGCGAACTGGTCTCCGGCGGTACCACCGTCTTCCTGACGACCCAGTACCTGGACGAGGCCGACCAGCTCGCCGACCGCATCGCGGTGCTCAACGGCGGACAGCTCGTCGCCGAGGGCAGCGCGGAGGAGCTCAAGCGGCTCGTCCCGGGGGGCCATGTGCGGCTGCGGTTCTCCGACCCGGTGATCTACGAGCGGGCGGCGGCCGCGCTCCGTGAGGCCACCCGCGACGACGAGGCCCTGACCTTGCAGATCCCCAGCGGCGGAAGCCAGCGCGAGCTGCGCGCCATCCTCGACTGGCTCGACTCCGCCGGCATCGAGGCCGACGAGCTGTCCGTCCACACCCCGGACCTGGACGACGTGTTCTTCGCCCTGACCGGGAGCCCCGTTCCGTCCCAGCCCGCCGACAAGGAGACCGTCCGATGAGCGCCGCCACCCACGCCGTCCGTGACCACCTCACCATGCTGCGGCGCAACCTCCTGCACGCCCGCCGCTATCCCTCCCTCACCCTGAACGTCCTGCTCAGCCCGGTCGTCCTGCTGCTGCTGTTCGTCTACGTCTTCGGCAACGTGATGAGCGCCGGCATCACCGGCGGCCATGCCGACCGGGCCGACTACATCGCCTACCTGGTTCCCGGCATCCTGCTGATGACCGTGGGCGGCACCGCGCTCGGCACCGCGGTGTCGGTGGCCACCGACATGACCGAGGGCATCATCGCCCGGTTCCGCACCATGGCGATCTCCCGCGCCTCCGTGCTGGTCGGCCATGTCGTCGGCAGCGTGATCCAGACACTGATGGCGCTCGCTCTGGTGCTGGGCATCGGGCTGGCCATCGGGTTCCGGCCCGACGCGACGCCGCTGGAGTGGGTCGCGGCGGCCGGGCTGCTGGCGCTGGTCAGCCTCGCGCTGACCTGGGTCGCCGTCGGCATCGGGCTGGCGAGCCCCAATCCCGAGGGCGCCAGCAACACCGGGCTGCCCCTGATGATGCTGCCGTTCCTGTCCAGCGCGTTCGTGCCGGTGGACGCGATGCCGGGCTGGTTCCGCTGGTTCGCCGAGTACCAGCCGTTCACGCCCGCCATCGAGACGCTGCGCGGGCTGCTGCTGGGCAGCGGGATCGGCACGCGGAACGCGGTCCTGGCCGTCGCCTGGTGCGTGGGGCTGACCGTGCTGGGCTACCTGTGGTCCACGGCGCAGTTCCGCCGTGAGCCGAGGCGGTGACCTCGCCTCGCGTCATCCGCCGGCCGCGGTGAGTTCGCGCAGGACCGCGGCCCGCAGTTCGTCCCGCTCCAGGGCGGCGTACTCCGATCTCGCGTCGGCGTACGCCGCCCGGTCGGCGTTCTCGGCGGCCTGCCGGGACAGGGCCGAGGACATGCTGGGGAACTCCCGCACCACCGGCATCCGTTCGGCCAGCGCCACCAGCCGTACGGCCGCCGGGTCGCCCGCGGCCAGCCCCGCGAGGCCGAGCGCCAGCAGGACCGTGCCGTACACCGGGACTCCCGCCGGCGCCCCCTCACCCGGGGGACGCGACAGCATCTCCAGCAGCCGCTCCCGCAGCCGCCCGGCCAGCTGGACCACCGGCTCCAGCCGGCCGTGCCGCGCGTGCGCCGCCAGCGCGGCCGACTGCACCTCAAGCGCCCACGGGTCCACGAACGGATCCCCGGCATACAGCAGGCTGTCGTCCCGCATGCGCTCGGCCGCCTGGCGCCACAGCCCGAGCCCGACCTCGGTCAGCCCCCGGGCCAGCGCGATCTCGGCCCGGGCCGGCAGCTCGGGAGTGAATATCTGGGCGGACTCCGGCGGCTGGTCCAGGGCCGCGAGGCGCAGCCAGTACTCCGCCTCGTCGACCTCCCCGCGTTGCAGGCAGGCGAGCACCAGCGCCCAGCGGACGCCGACCGAGTCCGACCAGTCGCCGAACCGGCGGAACTCACCGAGCGCGTCCAGCGCGGCCCGCAGGTGCTGGTAGGCCTCCGCGCCCCGCTCGGCCTGCAGGCACAGCTCGCTGATCCGCCCGTGGCTGAGCAGTCGCATGGCCGGATTGCCGAGCGGCTCCAGCGCGTCGAGCATCCGCCGGGCGTACGTCAGCGCGCGGTCCGGCTGGTGTTCGGCGGCCCACACATAGCTGGCGACGCACGCGGCGACACCCGCCAGCATGGGCTCGTCGGCGTCGCACAGCTCCCGCAACCGCTCGTACCGCGGCGGGTGGATCTCCGGGACGGCACACAGCACGACGGCCAGCGCCCGCACCAGGGTGTCCGGCGGGGCGGGCGGCAGCCGGCGCAGGATGGCCAACTGGCGTACCGCGTAGGGGCCGTGGGCCATGAAGAGGCTGGCCGTGCACAGCGCCGCCGCGCTGCGGACCACCTCGGCGTCCTCCGGTCCCGGGCGGAAGTGGGACAGCGGTCCGCCGGTCTCGGCGACGAGCGCGGCGAGCCGTGCGAAGTTGGAGTCGGTGGCCCACAGCGAGGCCAGCGCGGCGGTGAGGGCCGCGGTGGCGGGCCCGTCGGCGCGGGCCAGGGCGTGGCGCAGCGCCAGGACGAGGTTGTCCTGCTCGGCCCGGATGCGGAGCCAGGCGGGCACCGGATCGGCGGTGAACAGCACATCGTGGTGGGCCCGGCCGAAGTCCCGCGCCCAGGACAGGAACCGGCCGGTCACCGCCTCCTCCTCGCCGGCCTCGGCGCGCCGGGCGGCACCGAACTCCCGCAGCGTCTCCAGCATGTGGAAGCGCACCCCGGACGGGCCGTCCCCCACCTTGATCAGGGACTGACCGGCCAGCTGCTCCAGCAGATCGAGCGTGTCCCCGCGCCGGCCGAGTACGCGTTCCGCCGCCTCTTCGGTGAAGCCGCCGGGGAACACCGACAGCGCGCGCAGCGCCGCCCGGCCGCCGGGTTCCAGCAGGTTCCAGCTCCACTCGACCACCGCGTGCAGGGTGCGGTGCCGCTCGGGCGCGTCGCGAGCGCCGCCGCGCAGCAGGGCGAAACGGTCCCGGAGCCGTCGTGAGATGTCGGCCACCGAGAGCACCCGCACCCGGGCCGCGGCGAGCTCCACGGCCAGCGGCAGTCCGTCGAGATGGCGGCAGATCTCGGCCACCCGGTCGGCGGGCAGCTCCACACCGGGCCTGGCCGCCCGTGCCCGCTGCCCGAAGAGTTCCACCGAGGTCGCCAGGGAGAGCTCCGGCAGCGCGTACACGGACTCCGAGGTCAGACCCAGCGGAGCCCGGCTGGTCGCCAGCACCCGCAGCTCCCTGGACCGCGAGACCAGCGCCTGGACGAGCCCCGCCGCACCGGCGATCACATGCTCGCAGTTGTCCAGGACCAGCAGCGCGGGCCCCGGACCCAGCGCGGCGGCGATGCCGCTCACCACGTCCTTGCCGCCGGCGAACTGGCGGCCCTCCCCGGCGCCGACGGCCGACGCCACCTCACCGGCCACGTCCTCGTCGGCGAGGACACCGGCCAGGGCGACGAAGTGCACCACGCGGTGTTCGGCCGCCCGGCTCACCGCGTGGGACAGGCGGGTCTTGCCCAGCCCGCCGGGTCCCACGACCGTCACCACCCGGGCGTCGCGCAGCAGCCCGGCCACCGCGGCGATGTCGGCGTCGCGCCCCAGCAGGGGGTTGGGCTCGTGCGGCACACCATGGCGCACCGGCGGCACGTCCGCGCTCAGCAGCTCCTGGTACACCGCCGTGACGCCGGGCCCCGGATCGGTCCCCAGCTCCTGCCGAAGCCTGCGGCGGTAGGTGTCGTACCGGGTCAGGGCCGCGGCCCGGCCGGCGGTGGCGGCCTCGCAGCGCAGCAGTTCGGCGAGCACCTCCTCGTCGCGCGGCAGCTGCCGGGCCAGTTCGGCCAGCGGCGCCGCGGCCTCCTCCCGCCGCCCCACCCGGGCGAGGGCGAGCGCCCGGGAACGGACCAGCGAACGGAACGCCCGGACCCGGTCGGCGCGCAGGGCCACCACCGGATCGTGCAGGTCCTCCCCCGCTCCGGCGCCCACGCTGCCGTCCCACAGGGCCAGACCGGCCTCGGCCTGTGTCAGGGCGCCCTGGTGGTCCCCGGCCCTGGCGCGCTCGGCGCTCGCCGCCTCATACCGCAGCAGCGCGGAGGCGTCGACCTGTGTCTCGTCCAGCGCCAGCCGGTACCCGGCCGGTGTGCTCACGACCAGATCGGCGCCCAGCTGCGCCCGCAGCCGTGACACCAGGACCTGCACCGCCTTGCCCGGCCGCTCCGGCAACTCCTCCGGCCACAGCCTCTCCACGAGCCCACCCGTGCTGCAACCGGTGCGCAGGTCCTCCGCGAGCAACGCCAGCAGCCCGCGCAGCCGGGGCGCGGTGATCTCCCGCCCGCGGCAGGCGACTCGGGGCAGCAGGGTCAACTCGGTCGTCACGCCTGCAGACTAGCCAGCGCGAGCGACAGGGGCAGGGGGTTGCCCGGCCCGGGCCCGCCGGCGCGACTTCCCTTGGGACGACACGTCCCTTTCCCGGTGCCGGCCGGTGCCACCGCGCCGCGCCTGACGCCCCGTCAGGTTCGCGTCGACGCTCCGGTGGCGGCCGGGGTGCCGCCACCGGGCGGGGCGCGGAATGGCGGCGCGACCGTACCGGTTGTACCCGCCATGCCCACACTGACCGTAGAGATCTACAGCGACATCGCCTGCCCCTGGTGCTTCCTCGGCGTCAAGCGCTTCGACCGGGCCCTCGCCGCGTTCCCGGGCGCCGGGGATGTCGAGGTGGTCTTCCGGCCGTACCAGCTGGACCCGGCCGCGCCGGAGGAGCCCCGCCCGCACCGGGAGGTCCTGGCGGCGAAGTTCGGCCCGCGGGCCGCCGCCATGGACGCGCACCTCGCCGAACTCGGCGCCGCCGAGGGCACCGTCTTCGATTTCGACCGCGTCATCGAGAACAACTCGCTGCTCGCCCACCGGCTGCTGTGGCTCGCGGAGCGCGCGTACGGCGCCGGGACCCAGCGGGCCCTCAAGGAGCGCCTCCTGACCGGCCACTTCCGCGAGGGCATGGACATCGGCGACCGCGCGCAGCTGGCCGACGCCGCCGTGTCCGCGGGCATGGACCGCGGCCGCGCCACCGAACTGCTCGCCGGCGACGAGGGCCGCGCCGAGGTGGAGCAGCAGATCGGCCGGGCGCGCGCGATGGGCATCACCGCCGTCCCGACCTTCGTCTTCCAGGGCCGTTACGCCGTCCAGGGCGCCCAGGAGACCTCCGCCTTCCTCCAGGTCCTGGAGCGACTCTCCGCCGAGGCCGCCGAGGCCGCCGAAGCCGCCGCGGCACCCGCCTCCGGCGTCTCCGATCCGGGCGACGCCTGCGGCGACGGAGCCTGCGCGGTCTGAAGCCGGCACCGCGGCCGGCGAGCCGCCGCGCGTCAGCCCGTGGGCGTGCCGATCCGGTCGCGTTCCAGTGCGGAGCGCAGCCGTGCGAGGGCCTGCGCGACAGCCGGCAGCGAGGACGCGTCCAGGGGATCGGCGAGCAGCTCGGCCAGCCGCTCGCCGACGGTGCCCTCCGCGTCGTCGGCCAGTCTCCGGCCCTCGTCGGTCAGCGCCAGCAGCGATGACCTGCGGTCTGACGGATTGGGCCGGCGGACGACCCATCCGGCCCGCTCCAGGCGGTCGACGCCCTTGCTCGCCGCCCCGACCCCGATCGCGAACTCGGCCGCCAGATCGGCCACCCGGGAGCCGGGATGGTCGCGCAGGTACCGCAGGGACTCGAACTGCGAGGTGACGATCCCGTGGCGTTCGCGAAGGCGGTCGTTGAGGGCGTTGTACAGGCGCGTCTCGCACCGCACGAGGTCGGCGAAGAAGCCCGCGAGGCCGGCGGCATCACCGCTTGATTTATATGCCACGGCATATAGTGTAGCGGCAGCCACCTCGACGACGGGAGCAGGGATGAGCAGGGAACAGCGCGCGATGCTCGACACGATGCTGCGTCAGCAACCCCGGCCCGCGAGCCTTCCGCCGGTCGAGGAGATGCGCGCCGGATTCAGGGAGTTGATGGCCACCATGGCCGTCCCGGACGGGATCCGCACGACGGCCACGACGCTCGGCTCCCGCCCGGCGCTGCGCGTCGAACCCGTCGCCGCACCACGCGCCGGCACGATCCTGTACTTCCACGGCGGCGCCTTCGTGTTCGGCTCACCCGAGACGGCGCTGTCGCTGACGGGCAACCTCGTGGCCAGGACCGGGATCACGGCCGTCTCGCTGGACTACCGGCTCGCCCCCGAGCACCCGTACCCGGCCGCGATCCAGGACACGCTGGGCGCCTACCGCGCACTCCTCGAACGCGGCGAGGACCCGGCCGGCATCGTGTTCGCCGGGGACTCGGCCGGCGGCGGCCTCACCGTCACCACCTGCCTGGCCGCCCGCGACGCGGGCCTGCCGATGCCCGCGGCGATCGCGGCGTTCTCCCCCGGACTCGACGCCACCCGGACCGGCGAGAGCATGGACACCAAGGCGGGCATCGACCCGTTCTTCACCCGGGAGACCCTGACCCACACCGGGGCCATGTACCTGGCGGGGCAGGACCCGCACCAGCCCATGCTCAGTCCGGCCACCCTCGCCGACCTGACCGGCCTGCCGCCGATGCTCCTGCAGGTGGGCACCAACGAGGTGCTCCTGGACGACTCCACGCGCATGGCCGCGCGCGCGACCGCCGCCGGAGTGGACGTCGTCCTCGACGTCACCGCCGGCGTTCCCCATGTGTTCCAGGCGTTCACCGGCATCCTCGACGAAGCCGACCGGGCACTGGACCGCGCGGCCCTCTTCCTCACCCAGCACATCACCTCCCGGGGCCCGGGCGACGGGCCGCACAACGGCGGCGCGCGGTACTAGGATTCACGCGATTCCCGCCGTGCGGCCCCCTCCAACGGCCGTACGGCAGAAGCGCGGAGGGGGCCGGGACGCGCCGTGGGGTGGCCGGAGGACATCGTCGTACGGGGTGCGGGGAAACGCGCTCGCACCGCGGCCGCCCGGGCCGCCGAACACGTGGCAGGGCTGGCCGGCCTGGCCGCCGAGGACCGGTCGCGGCTGCTGCGGCACGTCCGGTACACCGCCGCACGGCAGGCGGTACGCCAGGTGGCCGGCCCCGACTGGCAATCGGCCGCCTTCCTGGAGCTGGCGCTGGCGGTGATCTACGCGGCGGCCGTGCTGGCCCGCGAACTCACCCGCCTGTCGGAACACGTCTCCCGGCAGGCCGTGGACGTGGCCCTGGACATCGACGCCGGACTGCTGCTGCTGTTCTGCGTCCCGCTGTGGGCGCACGCCAGACGGCTGGACCACCGCGAGCAGCCCTTCCGCCTGCCGGACCCGGGCGGGCGGCGACTGCGCCAACTCGCCGCGCTCGGCATCGCGGTGTGCGCCATCTCGGTCATCGACGGACCGGTCCAGGCGACACTGCCGGGCAGCCCGCCGGTCACCGCGGCCAACCTCGCGACCGCCGACCGGGTCTACCGCGTCACCGGAGGCTGCCTCATCTCCCTCGGCATGCTGACGCTCGCCTGGGCCCTGTTCCACCACTTCGCCTACGCCCGATGGCGACGCGCCCACGGCGGCCCCGACGCCCTCGACGAGGTGATGCTGCGCCTGCTCGCGGTCGGCTACTGGATCTCCTGGTACCAGGGGCGGCGCCGGTGGACCAGCGCATGGCTGACCCGCGCACTGGTCGCCCAGGTGGACCGGGTGGCCCGCGACGCCGAGCGCTGCCTGCTGCGGCGCGCACCGTGGTGGGACCTCGCCGCCCGGCGCCAGGCGCGCGCCACCGGCATACGGCTGGCCACCGTGATCCGGTCGCACAAACCCGCGCTGGTGCGTTCGCGCGGCACCGGCGACCTGCGGCCGGTCACCGAATCCCTCGCGGCCGGACTGCTCGCCTGGCAGCGCGGCGACCTGGACGCGCTGGTCGAGGCCTGTCCGGAGGTACGGCTCCGGGACTGGATCGGGCCCCTCACCGCCCGCGCGATCCCGTTCGCCGCGCTGCTCATCGCGGCCGTCGTCCTGCCGTCCCTGCGCGTCTTCCACGACGCCCCCCAGGCCGCGGAGAGCGTCCGCGTCACCCTGCTCACCGCCTCCGCCCTCGCCCTCGCCACGGGCGGAGTCTCAGCCCCCGAGCGCATCGCCTCGGTCCTGGACAAGGTCCTCCCGCGGGGCGGCGGGACATAGCCGGCAGGGGCCCGCCAGCGTTGCACGCGCACCGGGGCGGGCCGCCCGGAGGCACCACCCGGCACCGCGACACCGCCTTGCGCCGATTTTGCATCCTGCAACAATGAAGGGGACACATTCGCGCCACCCGGGCGGCACCGGCCGTGCCACCCGGGAACGGGAGGGGGGTCCCATGCGCCTGGAGACCGGCATCGAACTCGTCGAGATCACCTGCCCCGCCTGCGGATTCCGCTGGACGCGCTCCTATGGGCTGGTGCACTGCGAGTCCCCGGGCGGCACGCTCGGGGACTACTTCAGCTGCGAGGGCGCACCGGTGCCCTCCCCCTACGCTCCGGACGGCGCACCCGCCTGCCTGCGCTGCACCCGGCGCGGGGTGGCCAGGTTCGTCTCCCGGCGGGCCTGCACGGCGGCGGAGCACACCGAGACCGTCAGGCCCGCACTATGACACGGAAGCGCGGGGAGGACTCACCATGGCAGTACGCAAGGTCAGGGACGCGACGTCGCCCACCGGAGCGCTCCGTCTGGTGGCCCGTGCGCCGGTCCACCTCTACCGCCGGCACCTCGGCCGCCTGCTCGGCACCCGGGTGCTGCTGCTCACCCACACCGGCCGGGTCAGCGGGCGGCCCCGGCAGGTCGTCCTGGAGGTCGTCGACCACGACCCGCGCACCGGCACCTTCCTGATCGCGTCGGGCTTCGGCCCGCGCGCCCAGTGGTACCGCAACATCCGGCACACGCCCGCCGTGACGATCCAGGTCGGCGGCCGGCGCCTGTCCGCCACCGCCCAGCCGCTGACACCCGAGGAGTCCGGCCGGGCCATGGCCCGTTACGCGCTGCGCCATCCGCGCACCGCCCGCCGGCTGATGCGGGTGTGCGGTCTGGACGTGGACGGCACGGCGGACGACTACCACCTCGTCGGCCGCGACCACGTCCCGTTCGTGCGGCTGGTCCCCGCGGGTCCCCCGGAGTAAGGGCCGGAGACATCCCCGCTAGGCTGGCGCCCCCTCGCGTGCTCGGCAGCGCCCGGTATTCCGTCGCTCCGGGCCCAGTTGGCGCGGGGTCGTGATGGGCGGTTTCCGGCGGCACTTCGATTGAGGGGTTTCCTTGAGCGACGATCTGACAGTTCTCGCACTCCTCGCCCTTGTGCTCGCCGGCCCCGTACTCCTGGTGGCCAACATCTTCACGCTGGCCGAGGTGCTCTCCGTCCCGCCCCATGCCTGGACGGCGGCCGACGTCAACCGCGGGCGCTGGACGGCTCTGGCCGGTGCGAGCGTCCTTCTCCTCCCGCTCGGCCTGGTGACCAGCACATGGTGGGGGCTGCGGATCAGAGCCCGGCTCGAGCAAGCCGCCCCCGGCAGTACCCGGACGGTCTTCCGCCGACGGGCGACGGTCTTCGAAGCGGCGACCACCTGGCCCGCACGCCTCAGCCGCGTGGTCCTCGTCACCCTGGCGGCGATCGGCCTGGCACTCGGCATGCCCAAGCTCCTCCACGCCGCCGTCGGCGACCCCAGCCACGTGAGCGTCGGCAACATGAACCACGACATCGCCCCCAAGACCTGGATCGAGCAGCACTGCACCGGCTCGGTCGTCCGCGCGCTCCACCTCGACAACCCCGCCGTGGAGGAGAACGGGCACGACTACCAGCGCTGGACCGTCCTTCCGAAGCCCGGACACGTGGACCGTGTCCTTCTCGACCTGGACAGCGGCACCGTCATCTGCCCGTAGACCCGCCGGACCGGCCCGACTTCGGGCCCGGCCGGGAGATTCCGACGCCGCCGATGCGGAATGATCTGCGCATGGTTTTCACACGATCCGATTGGCGCCTGACCGGCCTCAGCGGTGCCGCGGTAATCGCCGCCGCCGTCACCACCTACGGCGGCGTCGGAGGAACGATCACCCCGTTCGTCTTCTCCGCCGTCGCACTCGCCCTGCTGGCCAGCCTGGTGGGGCGCAGCGTCGAGGCACTGGGCGACCGGCTCGGGGCGGGCGCGACCGGCGTGGTGCAGAGCGCGCTGGGCAACCTGCCCGAGCTGTTCGTGGTGCTGTTCGCACTCAAGAGCCACCTGTACCAGGTGGCGACGGCCACGATCGTCGGGTCCATCCTCGCCAACGTCCTGCTGGTGCTGGGACTGGCCTTCCTGGTCGGCGGGTTCAAGCACGGCACGCAGCACTTCGAGAAGACCGCCGCGCGCCGGATCTCCATGCTGCTGGTGCTCTCGGTCGCGGCCCTCGTCGTCCCGGCCCTCACCGCGGAACTGCACACTCCGGCCGCCGGGCACGAGCGGGCGCTGTCGGTCGCCGTCTCGATCCTGCTGCTCGCCCTGTTCGCCGCGTCGCTGCCCGCCTCGATGAAGCGCGAGTCCGGCGAGCAGGAGCCGCAGGCGGAGGCGGGGGGTCACGGGGACGGGCCGGCGTGGCCGCTGTGGCTGGCCGGCACCATGCTGGCGGTCACCGGTGTGGGGGCCGCGTTCGTCTCCGACTGGTTCGTGGCCGGGCTGACCCCGGCGATGGACGCCCTGCACATCTCGCAGACGTTCGCGGGTCTGGTGATCGTCGCCATCGCCGGCAACGCCGTGGAGAACGTGGTCGGCATCCAGCTGGCCCACCGCAACCAGGCCGACTTCGCCCTGTCCGTGATCCTGCAGAGCCCGCTGCAGATCGCCCTGATGGTGGCGCCCGCGCTGGTGCTGCTCTCCCCGCTGGTCGGTGCCTCGTTCACCCTGGTGCTGCCGCCGCTGCTCCTCGTCGCCCTCCTGCTGGCCGTCATCGTGACGGTCGTCGTGGTCCTGGACGGCGACTCGAACTGGCTTGAGGGCGCGGCGCTGATCGTCCTGTACGCGATCATCGCCACGGCCTTCTGGTGGGGTTAGGACCGGACAGCACGGCGCCCCCGTGTCCGGCTGCCGGGAAGCGGCCTGACACGGGGGCGGTCCGTTCCGGGACTAGGCGTACTGGCGTGCCTTGTCGGTGCTGGTGGCACCGCTCGCGGCCAGGGCGCGCAGGATGTCCTCGACGCGTTCCTTGGCGTCGCCGAAGAGCATCTGGCTGTTGTCGCGGAAGAACAGCGGGTTCTGCACGCCCGCGTAGCCGGTGGCCATGGAGCGCTTGAAGACCACGACGTTCTCCGCCTCCCACACCCGCAGCACCGGCATGCCGGCGATGGGGCTGCCCGGGTCCTCGGCGGCGGCCGGGTTGACCGTGTCGTTGGCGCCGATGACCAGGACCACCGAGGTGCCGGCGAGGTCGTCGTTGATCTCGTCCATCTCCAGCACGATGTCGTAGGGCACCTTCGCCTCGGCCAGCAGCACGTTCATGTGCCCCGGCAGACGGCCCGCGACCGGGTGGATGCCGAACCGCACGTTCACTCCGGCCTCGCGCAGCTTGCGGGTCAGCTCGGCGACCGGGTACTGCGCCTGCGCCACCGCCATGCCGTAGCCGGGGGTGATGACCACCGAGGAGGCGCCGCGCAGCAGTTCGGCGGTCTCCTCCGCGGTGATCTCCCGGTGCTCGCCGTAGTCGGTGTCCGAGGACGTCGGCGCCTCGATGCCGAAGCCGCCGGCGATGACGGAGATGAACGAGCGGTTCATCGCCGTGCACATGATGTACGACAGGTAGGCACCGGAGGAGCCGACCAGCGCGCCGGTGACGATCAGCAGGTTGTTGTCCAGCAGGAAGCCGGAGGCGGCCGCGGCCCAGCCCGAGTAGCTGTTGAGCATCGAGACGACCACGGGCATGTCGCCGCCGCCGATGGAGGCGACCAGGTGCCAGCCCAGCGCCAGCGCGATCACGGTGACCGCGATCAGCAGGCCCAGGTTCGGGGCGATGACGAACAGCACCGTCAGCACCAGGAACGCGGCCACCGCGCCGAGGTTCAGGACGTTCTTGCCCGGCAGCATCAGCGGGCTGGACTTGATCCGCGCCGACAGCTTCAGGTAGGCGACGATCGAACCGGTGAAGGTCACCGCGCCGATGAACACCCCGATGAACAGCTCGGCGTGGTGGATGGACAGCAGGGAGCCGACGATCTCGCTCTGCCCGCTGCCCTTCGCCTCGACGTCGAAGTAGCCGTTCCACCCCACCAGGGCGGCGGCCAGGCCGACGAAGCTGTGCAGCAGGGCGATCAGCTCCGGCATGCCGGTCATCTGCACGACCTTCGCCCGCCACAGCCCGATCCCGGCGCCTATCAGCATGGCGACGGCCAGCAGGGCCAGGCCCGCGCCGGCGATGTCCCGCGCGGCGGTGGCGATGGTGGCACCCAGCGCGATCACCATGCCGGCGATGCCGGCCACGATGCCCGAACGGGACGTCTGGTGCTTGGACAGGCCCGCGAGGCTGACGATGAACAGCAACGCGGCGACAATGTAGGCGGCCTGTGCGGCCGTTGCGGCTGTCATAACAGGTCAGCCCTTCGAGAACATGCCGAGCATGCGGCGCGTGACGGCGAATCCGCCGAAGATGTTGATACTGGCCAGCAGAATCGCCACGAACGACAGCGCGGTCACCACCGACTGCCCGTGCCCGATCTGCAACAGCGCGCCGACCACCACGATGCCGGAGATCGCGTTGGTCACCGACATCAGCGGAGTGTGCAGCGCGTGGTGCACATTGCCGATCACGTAGTAACCGATCACGATCGCCAGGAAGAACACCGTGAAGTTGCCGATCAGCTGACTCGGCGAGAACGCCGTCACCAAGAACAGCGCGGCGGCGCCACTGCCCGCGAGCAGGTACGTCGACAGCGCGGAACGCGGCTTCTTCTCCTTGACCGCCGGGGCCTCGGCGGGCTTGGCCGCGGCGGGGGCCGGCGCGGCGGAGACCTGCACGGGCGGCGGCGGCCAGGTCTTCTCGCCCTCGCGCACCACCGTGATCGACCGCTGGACGACGTCGTCGAAGTCCAGCGTCAGCTGCCCGTCCTTGCCCGGGGTCAGCAGCTTCATCAGGTTCAGCACGTTGGTGCCGTACAGCTGCGAGGCCTGCGCCGGCAGCCGCCCGGGCAGATCCGTGTAGCCGATGATCGTCACACCGTTGTCGGTGACGACCGCCTTGCCCGCCACCGACCCGTGCACGTTGCCGCCCTGCGCCGCCGCCATGTCGACGATCACGCTGCCCGGCTTCATGCTCGCCACGTGCTCCGCGGTCAGCAGCTTCGGTGCCGGCTTGCCCGGGATCAGCGCCGTGGTGATGACGATGTCGACATCCGCCGCCTGCTCGGCGTAGATCTCCGCCGCGCGCCGGTTGTAGTCCTCCGAGGTGGCCTTGGCGTAGCCGTCGGTGCTGACCTGCTGCTCCACCTCCACCGCGAGGAACTCGCCGCCCAGGGAGCGCACCTGCTCGGCCACCTCAGGGCGCGGGTCGGTCGCCCGCACGATCGCGCCCAGGCTGCTCGCCGCGCCGATCGCCGCGAGACCCGCGACGCCCGCGCCCGCCACCAGCACCTTCGCCGGGGGAACCTTGCCGGCGGCCGTCACCTGACCGGTGAAGAACCGGCCGAAGACATGCGCGGCCTCGATCACGGCCCGGTACCCGGCGATGTTCGCCATCGAGCTGAGCACGTCCATCGACTGCGCACGCGAGATCCGCGGTACCGCGTCCATCGACAGCACCGTCACCGGCCGCTTGGCCAGCTCCTCGACCAGCTCCGGCCGCAGCCCGGGCGCGATCTGCCCGATCAGCGTCGTCCCGTCCCGCAGCTGCCGCACCTCCTCCCCGGAGGGCGCGTTGACCTTCAACACGATGTCGGCCTGCCACGGGTCGCCGATCCGGGCACCTTCCGCGGCGTAGGCGTCATCGGTGAAGCTCGACGCCGCCCCCGCCCCGGACTCGACGACGACCTCATAGCCCAGCGCGCGCAACCCGCGCACGGTGGAGGGTGTCGCGGCAACCCGGGACTCGCCCGCGGCTGCCTCCGACACCACACCGATCCGCTGAGGTTCAGCTTGTTCCATCAGCTTCCTTTCTCGACGACACACAGCGACCACTTGAGGGGACCAGGCCCCTGCGACCCGTGACGACGCAGGCGGACATCGTCACGGCACCCCCGCGTTACGAGCGTTCGGGCATTCCCACCGCGCCGGCACCACGCCTCGGCCGGTCGCCGGCACCGGTCACCGAAGACCGGTCCCGTGACGGCTTGTGGCCCTGGGTCCAGCCGGCTCTGCCCACGGCACACCCGCGCAGACCGGCAGGACGGTGGTGATCCCTCCCCGGCTAGGTGGCGTGCACACGTCCATCGTTGCGTCCCGAGGGCCGCTTCACCACCCCCGGCGACGCAGAGTGGCCGAAGCCACCTTGATCTCGGTCCGCGACGAAGCGGCACGTCACGCCGATCACGCGGCTCGCGGCACCCGCGCGGTCCCCCCGGTGCGGGCCGTCAGACCGCGCCGCGGGACCTGGAGAACCAGGTGCGCTCGACGGCGACGACGGCCGCGTCGTCGCCCAGCCGGCCGTCGGCGAAGGCGAGCAGGTCGTCGCGGAGGTGGTGGACGAGGGCGTGCGGGCTCTGCCGCGCCCACTGCGCGGCCCGCTCCTGGAGCGGGTAGAAGGCGCCGCCCGGGTCGCGTGCCTCGGTGACGCCGTCGGTGTACAGCAGCAGCACGTCGCCGACCTCGAAGGAGAAGGTGAGTCCGGCCGGGCGCGCGACGGCCAGGTCGCCCAGGCCGAGCGGACAGGACGGTTCGGCCTCCAGCAGGCTGACCCGGCCGCCGCGCACCAGCAGCGGCGGCGGATGCCCGGAGCCGATGATCTCGGCCGTGGTCCGGTCGTCGGGGACGTCGACGACCAGAGCGGTGATGAAGGACTCGGCGACCCGGTCGGGCACCGCGGCCATGGCCGCGCCGGCCCGGACGCTCGCTTCCAGGGCGGTCATCAGGTCGGGAAGGGCCATGACACGGTGGCCCGCCTCCCGGAACGCGCCGAGCAGCAGCGCGCTGTCGCCGATGGCCTCCACGCCCTTGCCCATCACGTCCCCGATGATCAGCCGGGTCCGGCCACCGGTGCGCACGGCCGCGTACAGATCGCCGCCGATCTGCGCGTGGTCCTCGGCGGCCAGGTAGAAGCAGGCGGTGCGCAACGGGCCGATATGGCGCGGCAGGGGCCGCACCACGGCCTGCTGCGCGGCGAGCGCCACCCTGCGCACCTGGGCGAGCTCACCGGCCCGCCGCTGCCGCAGCAGGCAGAAGAGGGTCACCAGCGCGGAGACGACCACGATCGCGGCGATCTGCACCTGGAGGTTGTCCGTATCCAGCACGCCGCGCAGCAGTCCGATGCCCACCAGGGCGGCCACCGCCAGCGCGCCCACCACCGCGGTGAGCACCGGCCCGGCGAACGACGCGGTGAGGGCCGGCGCCACGATCAGCAGCGGGCCGAGGTGGATCTGGGCCGGCAGCAGGGCGTCGACGGTCACGATCACGGCGAGCAGCAGGATCGGCACCGCCAGCAGGGCATGGCGGGGGCGCCACGCCCTGCGGAGCTCTTCCGTGCGCCGCCGAGGCCCCATGCCTCCTTCGTACACCTCCCGGGCCCGCCGCGCGCCCGGGGACCGCCATAGTCTGGGAGAGTGCCCGGTGACACCGTCACGGTGTTCCTCTGCGGCGACGTCATGCTCGGCCGCGGGGTCGACCAGATCCTGCCGCACCCCGGCGACCCGGAGCTGCGCGAGCCGTGGATCCGGGACGCCCGCACCTATGTGGAGCTGGCCGAGGAGGCCAACGGCCCGATCCCGCGCCCGGTGGACTTCCGCTGGCCGTGGGGCGAGGCCCTGCCGGTGCTGGACGCGGCGGCGCCCGCGGCCCGGGTGATCAACCTGGAGACCAGCGTGACGCGCGGCGGCCGGTTCGCCCCGGGGAAGGGCATCCACTACCGGATGCACCCCGCCAACCTGCCCTGCCTGGCCGCCGTCCGCCCCGATGTCTGCGTGCTCGCCAACAACCATGTGCTGGACTTCGGGCGGGCCGGGCTGGAGGAGACCCTGGGCACGCTGGCCGGTGCCGGGCTTGGCACCGCCGGAGCCGGCCGGGACGCCGACGCGGCGCGGCGGCCCGCGGCCGTCCCCCTCGCCGGGGGCGGGCGGCTCCTGGTGTTCTCCCTCGGCTCGGCGTGCAGCGGCATCCCGGCCGGCTGGGCCGCGGGCGCCGGCCGGCCCGGCGTGAACTTCGCGGCGCGGCCCTCGGAGTCCGTCGCCGCCGAGACGGTGGCCCGGGCACGGCGGGCCAGACGCCCGGGCGACATCGTCGTCGTGTCCGTCCACTGGGGGTCCAACTGGGGATACGACGTCCCGTCCGGCATGGTCCGCTTCACGCACACGCTCGTCGACGGCGGCGTGGACCTCGTCCACGGGCACTCCTCGCACCACCCGCGCCCGGTGGAGGTGTACCGGGGCAGGCTGATCCTGTACGGCTGCGGTGACCTGGTCGACGACTACGAGGGCATCGGCGGGTACCGGCAGTACCGGGACGACCTGCGGCTGCTGTTCCTGGCGACGCTGGAGTCCGGCACCGGCGCCCTCACCGGCCTGCGCATGGTGCCGCTCCAGGCCCACCGAATGCGGCTGCGGCACGCCGCATCCGAGGACGGCGAGTGGCTGCGGGCCGTCCTGGAGCGGGTCAGCGCCGGCTTCGGCTCACGGTTCGGCCGCGACCCGGACGGCGCACTCGGCCTGCGGCTGTGACCGTCGCGCCGCCGACGGGCGAAGCGCCGCCCGATGTGCTCGGATGGACACGGCGGTCGCCGGGCCGGACGGACGGCGGCGACCGGCACGAAGGAGCGGCCCCATGCGCGCGCACGTCGGAGACTGGATCGTGGTGGAGGCGGTGCACCTGGGCGGGCCGCGGCGGCGCGGCCTGATCGTCCGCCTGGAGCACCCGGACGGCACGCCGCCCTATGTGGTCCGCTGGACCGAGGACGACCGGGAGACCCTCTTCTTCCCCGGCCCTGAGGCCCATCTGGAACCCGCCGAGGAGCACGCCGCGCACCGGCGGCCGGCCACGGACGCCTGACGGCCGCGGTCCGCTCCGGCCGGGCGGCGGGGCCTGTCGGCCCAAGCGGTGCGCGGCCGCCGGGCCCGACAGTGGAAGAGGGCCGGCGGCGCCGACGCCGGGCGGAGGCCGCGGGCACGCAGGGAGAAAGGGGCCGCACCATGACCGGTCCGCACAGCACCGTCGCCGAGGTGATGACCCGCGATGTCGTCACCGTCGGCCCGGACACCCCGTTCAAGGCGATCGCGGCCCTGCTGGCCGAGTACGACATCAGTTCGGTTCCCGTGGCGGACCCGGGCGGGGTGCTCGTCGGCCTGGTGTCCGAGGCGGACCTGCTGCGCAAGCAGGCCGAGCGGCCCCTCGGGCCCGAAGGGCAGACGGCCTCGCCGGCCTGGTCCGCCGAGCGGGCCAAGGCGCGGGCGGAGACCGCCGCCGGGCTGATGACGACCGCGGTGTGCACGGCCCGCCCCGGCTGGTCGGTGCCGGAGGCGGCGCGTGCCATGGACCGCCACCGGGTCAAGCGGCTGGTGGTGGTGGACGAGGCGGACCGCGTCGTCGGCATCGTCAGCCGCTCGGACCTGCTCGGCGTCTTCCTGCGGCCCGACGAGGAGATCGGCGAGGAGATCCTGGACGAGATCCTCGACCGGGTGCTGCGGCTGGACGAGCGCCAGGTGCAGGTCCACGTGCGGGACGGGGTCGTCACCCTGCGCGGCGCCGTCGAGTTCCGGTCCACCGCCAGGATCGCCGAGCGCCTCGCGCTGGGCGTGGACGGTGTCGTGGCGGTCCGGCCGCTGATCGACTACGCGGTGGACGACACTCCCGCGCACGCCGGTGCCCGGGAGGATGGTCCCGGGCACCGGCACGCCTGACGCGCCCCCGGATCAGGCGGCGCGGTCCTCCGGCGCGATGTGCTCGCTGGGGCGCGCGATCAGCAGGTAGGCGAGTCCCAGGGCGGCGACGATCGCCACCGACAGCGGCACCAGCCAGCGGTCGAAGAACGAGTCGCCGTTCGGCGGGGTCTTGACGGACAGCACCACGATCGCGGTCACGCCGTAGGCCAGGGCCGCGATGTTGACCGGCCAGCCCCAGCGGCCGAGGCGGAAGGTGCCCTCGGGCCGCCAGCCGCGCCTGCGGCCGATGATCGAGGCGAGCACCACCGACTGGAAGCCGACGTAGATGCCGACCACCGAGAAGGTGATGATGCGGGTGACGGTGGCCGAGGGGAGGAAGGCGAGGGCGGCCGGGACGATCGCGGTGACGGCGGTGGCCGCCGGAGGCATGTGGAACGTCGGGTGGATCCGGGACAGCCGCTTCGATCCGACGATCACCCCGTCCCGGGCGTAGGAGTACACCAGCCGGGTCGCGGCGGCCTGGATCGCCAGGGTGCACGAGACGAACCCGACGACGATCAGCGCCAGGGCGAACTTGCTGCCGACGGTGCCCAGCGAGGCGGCCAGCACATCGCCCAGCGGGTCGGCGGACTTCCCGCTGATCACCGCGCCGAAGTCGGGGACCGCCAGGATCAGGCCGAGGGTGAGCACCACGGTCGCCGCGGCACCGACGGCGAGGGTCATGCCCATCGCGCGCGGCACCTTGCGGGAGGGGTCCTTGACCTCCTCGGCGATGTCGCCGCACGCCTCGAACCCGTAGAAGATCCACACCGCGAACAGGCAGGACGCGAGGAACGCGCCGAGGTAGCCGCCGGACGCGCCCGCGCCCGAGGTGTGCAGGACGACGCCGAGTCCGTGCTTGTGGTGGAAGGCCAGCAGGTACACGCCCAGCACCACGGTGCCCACGACCTCGGCGAACACCCCGATGTTGGCGACGAAGGCCAGGCGCCGCACCCCCAGCAGGTTGATCGCCGCGCAGAACAGGATCACCACCACCGTCGTCGCGACGGTGCTGGCGGTGGTGACGGGATAGCCCAGCAGCGGCCCGGCGTAGTGGGAGATCGGGTACGCCACCGAGGTGATCGTCACCAGCAGCGCCCAGGTGTACATCCAGCCCGACATCCAGGCGTACCGCGGGCCGACCAGGTGCTTGGCCCACTGGTAGATGCCGCCCGCCAGCGGATACTGCGAGGCGACCTCGGCGAAGGTCAGCATCACCAGGCCCTGGCCGACGAGCACCAGCGGGATGGTCCAGAAGAACGACGGTCCACCGGTGGCGAGCCCGTAGTCGAAGACCGAGTACACACCGACCAGCGGCGAGAGGTAGGTGAAGCCGACGGCGAAGTTCGACCACAGGCCGAGGGCGCGGGTCAGGCGCTGGCTGTAGCCCAGTTCGGCGAGCCGTGCCGCGTCTGCGGTGTCCTGGGCGTCCTCGGTGGCCTGGGCATCGGGTGGGGCGAGTGACATCGGCGGCCCTTTCGGCGGAAGGGGAGGGCGGGGGTCGGTACGGGCGGCACGGCGCGGGACCGTTGCCGGACGGCTCGCCGTCCGGACGCGAAACATATGAAGCCATAGGTCATATGGCAATGGCGTGTCGGCTGTGAAACCGTTCTGTAATGTGATGGCCCGCGGCCGGCTGTGAAGCGGAAGGAGACCGGAGCAGACGTGAACCCCCTCTCCAGCGCCGCCCGCCGCGCGGTCTTCGCCCCCCTGGACACCGAGGCCCGGGTCGAGGCGGTCGTCCGGCGCCTGGGCGACGCGATCGTGCTCGGCCTGCTGACCGACGGGGAGCAACTGCCCGGCGAGAGCGACCTCGCCGACCGGCTCGGCGTCTCGACCGTCAGCCTGCGCGAGGCACTCGCCGCCCTGCGCCAGCAGGGACTCGTCACCACCCGACGCGGCCGCGGCGGCGGGACCTTCGTCCACACCCCCGGCGAGCCCCTCGGGCACCGCCTGCGCCAGCGGCTCCTCGACCACACCATCGAGGACCTGCGGGACCTCGGCGACCACTACGCCGCCGTCGCCGGAGGCACCGCCCGGCTCGCCGCGGAGCGGGCCGACCCGCACGACCTGCAGGCCCCGCGGCGCTCCCTGCAGGACTTCGCGGACGCCGCCGACGCCGCCGCGCGCGCCCGCATCGACGGCCGGTTCCACGTCGAGATCGCCGCGGCCGCCCAGTCCGCCCGGCTCACCCGTGAGGAGATCCGTTTCCAGACGGAGATCGGGCCACTACTGTGTCTGCCGTATCTGGACGCGGAAGCCCACCGCGACGCCGACGCGGAGCACCGGTCCCTGGTGGACGCCATCGCGGCCGGTGACGGCCCGGCGGCCCGCACGGTGGCCGAGGAGCACGTCCGCCACGTGGTGCGGCACCTGATCGAACTGCGACTGGACGGATCATGGCAGCAGTGAGTGCCGGCGACGGGACCGTCGCCGAGG
This sequence comes from Actinomycetota bacterium, assembly GCA_048498775.1. Classification (GTDB taxonomy): domain Bacteria; phylum Actinomycetota; class Actinomycetes; order Streptomycetales; family Streptomycetaceae; genus JBEHXI01. Next base: position 59,793 of record JBEHXI010000001.1, read on the forward strand.
CGGTCGAACGGGTCGGCGGAATGCTCGAAGCCGTCTTCGCCACCGTCCAGGAGACCCGCCAGGCGGCCACCGCCCTGCTCGCGGACCTGCGGGCGCGCGACCGCCGCCCCGCCACCGCCGATCTGAGGCGCCTTCAGCCGCTGCTGCGCGAGCAACTCGGCAGGCAGCACGGGCTGGTCTCCGGCACCGGTTTCGTCGCCCGGCCCGGCCTGCTCGGCGACGTGCCCGCCTGGCTGGAGTGGTGGCAGACCCGCGCCGACGGCACCGTCCAGCCCATGCTGCTCGACCTCGACCCGGCCACCTCCGCCTACTCGGACTACACCCACTGGGACTGGTTCGCGCTGCCGCGCGACACCGGCCGCCGCGCCGTCGCCGGACCGTACGTGGACTACCTGTGCACCGACGAGTACAGCCTCACCCTGTCGGCACCGGTGACGGTGGCCGGGGAGTTCGCGGGCGTCGCCGCGGCCGACGTCTACCTGCGGCACTTCGAGGCGACCATCGGACCGGCGCTGCGCCGCATCCACGGCCCCGCCTACCTGGTCAACCCGCGCGGGCGGATCGCCGCGTCCAACACCGCCTCCCGGCTGGCCGGCTCCCTCGTCCGGGACATCGACGCGGCCTCGGCCCGCGGCGAGGTCGTGCTGCACCCGTGCGGCACGATCCCGCTGACGCTGGTGACCGGTGCCTGAGACCTAGTAGGCCAGGCCGCTCGCCCGCAGCGCCAGCCAGAGGTGGGCGGCGACGTCCGGGTCGTCGAGGTCGGCGCCCAGCACCCGGGTGGCGGTGGCGATGCGGTTCCGCAGGGTGTTGCGGTGCACCCCGAGGTCGGCCGCCGCCCGCTCCCACTGGCCGCGGTGCCGCAGATGGGCGGCGACGGCGGCCACCAGGTCCGCGCGGCGGTACTCCAGCAGCGGCCCCAGGCCGGGCCCGCCCGCCGCGTCGCCGGCCGCGGCGTCCCGGACCGTCCCCGCCGCGACGGCCGCCAGCGCGCCGCGCACCGCCGGCAGATGCAGGTGCGTCTCGGCGGCGCCGGTCTCGGTCCACAGCACCCCGCGGGCCCCGGGCGAGCGCTCGGTGACGAACCGCCGGGCTTCCGCGAGCACGGCGCCGGCGTCCCGGGCGTCGGCCAGCAGCCAGGTCACGTCCTCCGCCGCGACGGCCGGCATCCGCCGCCGGCCGGTGGGGACCGCGGCCTCCACCGCGTCCAGCAGGTCCTCGCCGTCCGGCCCGGAGAGCCCGGCCACGCCCAGCACCCGCGCGCGGGCCGCCGGGCCGGGCAGGTCCAGCTCGGCGGCCAGCGCCCGGGCCGCGTCCACGAAGCCGCCCATCACCAGCCGGGCCAGGCACGCCCGGGAGGCCCGCGCCGCGGCGACCCCGCGCCGCTGCTGCTCGCTGTGCAGCGCCAGCAGGGCGCACGCGGTCAGCACCAGTTGGCGGTCGGGCGCGCTCATCGGGCGACGGCAGCCGGTGGCCAGGAAGCCGCTGAGCCGGCCGCCGGTGGCCAGCGGATGCAGCACCACGTCCTCCTCGCCCAGCGGGAACGTCGCCGCGGAGTGCAGCCCGGCCACCCGCAGCCGGGCGACCTCGGCGGCGGTCCGGCGGGCGCTGCCCCGGCGGCCCCGCGGCCAGACCTCCACCACCTCACCGCCCGGGGTCAGCCGGGCCGCCCATCCCTCGACGGCCCCGGCCAGGGTCCGCACGACGGCCCGCACCGGGTCGGGCCCGGCCGCGGCCCGCACCAGTTCGCGGTGCGCGCCCAGCGCCGAGCTCAGCTCCTGCCGCCCGGCCGCGGCGACCAGCGACCAGTAGGTGCGGGTGATGGCCAGGAACGGGGTGGGCTCGGGCACGGCGAGCAGCGGCAGCCCGGCGGCCGCGCACGCCGCGGCGAGCACCTCGGGCACCGCCTGGTGGACCGGGCCGAGCCCGATGCCGAGCGCCGCGACCCCGTGCCCCGCCAGGCGCGCCGCGTAGGCCCGCGCCTGCGCGGTGCGTTCGGTGACGCCCATGCCGGTGGTCAGCAGCAGTTCCCCGCCGGACAGGTAGGGCGTGGGGTCGGCCAGCTCGCTGACGTGGACGCCGGTGATCTCCCGGGGCGGGGGCGCGGCGGGTGCGACGGGTACCAGGTCCTCGCCCATGGCCCGGGCGAGGACGTCGAGTGTGGGCATGCGGTCCTCTTCTCGGCGGCGCGGACCGGGCGCCTGTTGTGCGATCCGCTGCGGCTGCACGGATTGTGGTGCGAAACGTCCAGGGAATTCCAGTCCCTCCTGCCCGTAGCTTTGCCGCCGTCCGTTTCTCGGTCGCTGGGAGAAGCATGCACGTCACCACCTATGCCGCCCGCCGTCCCGCCCCGCGGGGCGCGTGGTGAGCGGCCCCCTGGAGGGCGTCCTCGTCGCCGACTTCAGCCGGGTGCTCGCCGGGCCGCTGTGCACCATGACACTCGCCGACCTGGGCGCCACGGTCGTGAAGGTGGAGCGCCCGGGTGTGGGCGACGACACCCGGTCGTGGGGGCCGCCCTGGTCCGCGACGTCGACCACCTACTTCGAGAGCGTCAACCGGTCCAAGCTCAGCGTCGCCCTGGATCTGGCCGACCCCGCCGACCTGGCGCTCGCCGGTGAACTGGCGCGGCGGGCCGACGTGTTGGTGGAGAACTTCAAACCCGGTTCGCTGGACGGGCTGGGCCTCGGCTACGAGCAGGTCAGCGCGGCGAACCCCGGGATCGTCTACTGCTCGGTCACCGGGTTCGGCGGCGGAGCCGGGGCCGGGCTGCTCGGTTACGACTTCGTGGTGCAGGCGGTCGGTGGGCTGATGAGCGTCACCGGTGAGGCCGGTGGCGAACCGCTCAAGGCCGGTGTGGCGCTGGTCGACGTGCTGACCGGCAAGGACGCCGCCGTCGGGGTGCTGGCCGCGCTGGCCGACCGGGCCCGCACCGGACGCGGCTGCCGGGTGGAGGTCAACCTGCTCTCCAGCCTGCTGGGGGCGCTGGTCAACCAGGCCCAGGGCTACCTCGAGACCGGCCGCCCACCGGGCCGGATGGGCAACCGCCACCCGTCGATCGCCCCCTACGAGACCCTGCGCTGCCGGGACGGGCTGCTGGCGGTCGCGTGCGGGAACGACGGGCAGTTCACGCGGCTCGCGGCCGTCCTGGGCCGCCCCGGGCTCGCCGGCGACCCGCGGTTCGCGACCAACGCCGCCCGGGTCGCGCACCGCGACGAACTGGTGGCGGCCCTGGAGGACCTGCTCGCCGCCCGCGGCTGCGCCGCCTGGCAGGAGGACCTGACCGCCGCCGGGGTGCCGGCCGGGAAGGTCGGCACGGTGGCCGACGGCTTCGCCCTCGCCGAGCGTCTCGGGCTGCACCCCACCGTCTCCCCCGCCGACGGCGGCACACCGACCCCGCGGCATCCGGCCGTCTACTCCACCGGCCTGGTCCGGCCGCCCGCGCCGCCGCCCCGCCTGGGCGGCCACGACGCCCGGGTACGGGCCTGGCTGTCCGATCCGGAGCGTCCCCCGCTCCCCCATCCCGCCGATCAGTCCGGTCCGTCCGGCGAAGAAGAGGTGACCCCATGACCGCGCACAGCGCCGCCCCGCGCCCCACGGCCGACCCGTTCGACCTGGCCGGCATCGACGACCTGCTCAGCCCCGAGGAGAAGGCGGTGCGGGCCGCGGTCCGGCAGGTCTGCGACACCGCCATCGACCCGCACATCGCGGAGTGGTTCGAGGCCGGTGAGCTGCCGGCCGTCCGGGAACTGGCCAAGGAGCTGGGCACCCTGGGCCTGCTCGGCATGCACCTGGAGGGCTACGGCTGCGCCGGGATGAGCGCGGTGGACTACGGCCTGGCCTGCCTGGAGCTGGAGGCGAGCGACTCGGGGATCCGTTCGCTGGTCAGCGTGCAGGGCTCACTGGCGATGTACGCGATCTGGCGGCACGGCAGCGAGGAGCACAAGCGGGAGTGGCTGCCGCGGATGGCCGCCGGCGAGGCCATCGGCTGCTTCGGCCTGACCGAGCCCGACCACGGTTCCGACCCGGCCGCCATGCGCACCCGGGCCCGCCGCGACGGCGGTGACTGGGTGCTCGACGGCGGCAAGATGTGGATCACCAACGGGTCGGTGGCGGACGTGGCCGTGGTGTGGGCGCGCACCGACGAGGGCGTGCGCGGCTTCGTGGTGCCCACCGACACCCCCGGGTTCACGGCGCACACCATCAAGCACAAGATGTCCCTGCGCGCCTCGGTGACCAGTGAACTGGTGCTGGACGGCGTGCGGTTGCCGGCCGACGCCGTCCTCCCCGGGGCGCGTGGCCTCGCCGGGCCGCTGTCCTGCCTCAACGAGGCCCGGTACGGCATCGTGTGGGGCGCCATGGGAGCGGCGCGCAGCGCCTTCCGCACGGCGGTGCGCTACGCCGGGGAGCGGGTGCAGTTCGGCCGCCCGATCGGCGGTTTCCAGCTCACCCAGGCCAAGCTCGCGCAGATGGCGGTGGAACTCACCAACGGCACGCTGCTGGCCCTGCATCTGGGGCGCCGCAAGGACGCGGTCGGGCTGCGCCCCGAGCAGGTGAGCCTGGGCAAGCTCAACAACGTCACCAAGGCCCTGGAGATCTGCCGCTCCGCGCGCACCGTCCTGGGCGCCAACGGCATCTCGCTGGAGTTCCCGGTGATCCGGCACATGAACAACCTGGAGTCGGTGCTCACCTACGAGGGCACCCCGGAGATGCACACCCTGGTCATCGGCCAGGCGCTGACCGGGCAGAGCGCCTTCCGCTGAGCGGCGCCGGCGAACGGCGGGCGGGAAAGCCGCGGTGCCGTCCTGAGGCCGGGGTTCCGGCGGGCCTCAGGACGGCACCGAGTACGGCGGTGGTTCAGACGCGGACGCCGAACTCGACCGGGCCTATGGTGCTGATCGACTCGTAGCGGACGCTGGCGCCGGTGTGCGGCGCGTGCAGGACCATGCCGTTGCCCGCGTACAGGCCGACGTGGTGCAGGTCGCCGAAGAAGAAGACCAGGTCGCCCGGCTGGAGCTGGCTCTCCGAGATGCGCGTGCCGACATCGGCCTGCTCGTAGGTGGTGCGCGGCAGCGACACACCGGCCTGCGAGTACGCCCACTGGGTCAGGCCGGAGCAGTCGAAGGAGCTCGGCCCGGTCGCGCCCCACACATACGGGTCGCCTATGCGGCTCTGGGCGGCGGAGAACGCGGCGGCGGCGCGCTGCGAGGCGGCGGCGCCGGCGCCCAGGATCGACCGGAGGCTGTCGCGGCTGGCGCGGTCCTGCGCCGCGGCGAGCGCCGCGCGCTGCTGGGCGGTGAGCGAGTTCAGCAGGTCCTGGGCCTTGGCGAGCTTGTCCTGGACCTCCTTCTTCTTCTCCGCGAGGTCCTTGCGGGTGTTCTGGAGCTCGGCGAGCTTGGCCGCCGCCTCGGTGCGCTGCTGGTCCAGCAGCCGCTTCTGCTCCTCGACCTGGCGCAGCGCGTCGGCCTGCTTGCTGCTCATCTGGTCGAGCATCGAGGCCTTCTGCAGGTAGTCACCCGGATTGGAGGAGAGGAAGAGCTGCACGGAGGGGTCGATGCCGCCGCTGCGGTACTGGGCCGCCGCGAGACCGCCGAGACCGTCGAGCAGCCGGTTGAGCTGTGCCTGCTCCCGGGCCACCTGGTTCTCCAGGTCGTCGACCTGCTGCTGGAGCTTCTTCTGCTGCTCCTGGGCGCCGTCATACTGCTCGGTCGCCTGCTCGGCCTGCTGGTTGAGCTGGTCCACCTGCGCCTTGACGTCGGAAGCGCTGGGCTTGGGAGCGGCGTTCGCGGCCTGGCTGGACAGGGCGACGGCCGCGGCAGCGGTGGCGGTCAGAACGGTGACCCGCGTACGACTCGCGGGTTTGGCACGACGGTGGGACGCCACGGGAGACGGGCACTCCTTCTTCCTACGGCCGCCTACCGGGTGAGCTGTCGGGTTCGGGCCGGAAGCAGCCCTACGGAGCCTCACCGCATCGGTCAATGCGGCCCGGACCCCGATTCACCCCGGGAAGGTTGGTTCCCCGGCTCCGTGCGTCGGCGTCCCCCCTCGTACGCGATCCGACGCGTCGAACTCGGCGGTGCCCCCACTGCCACCCGGTCGGATGGTCGACTGCGCGGAGGCTGGCGCTGACACTACTAAGCAGATGAGATGACCTCAAACCCGCTGGGGAAAAATCTGCCCTGCCAGCGGACTTTTTCCTTCCGATTGCCGGGGAGAACCTCCCCAGGAGCGAGCAATCGAGCTTCAAGCGCTACGGAAACCGCGATTGGGCGTAATCGGCGGTGGTGCACACCGACCACCCATGACGCATACGGATGCGAAATATCCGGCGAAACCCGTCATCGCCATGGGCGGCGCCACACTGACGACACGTCACGACCGTCCGGTGTCCGTCACCGCGCCCCGGCGTCCGGCAGCCAGGTGCCGTGGAAGCCGGCCGGCACGCGCCGGGGCAGGCGGACGGAGGCGACGGGCGCCAGGTCCGCGGCGTCCAGGACCACGAGGTCCGATCCGGTTCCGGCGCGGTCGGAGACGATGGTCAGCAGCCAGCCGGCGTCCTCACCGTCCCCGCCCCCGTTCCCGTCCGCGGCGGGCACGAACACCGCCTCCCCGGGCGCCTGTCCGGCCCCGGCCGAGTGCCGCCGGACGGTTCCCGAGGCCAGGTCGTACTTGACGATCCCGTCCCGGTGCACGGCGTACCGGTACCGGCTCGCGCGCCCGACCAAGCCCTCGTTGAGGGTGGGGAACTCGATGTCCCGGTCGTCCAGGCCGCCCTCGGACACCCGCCCGGTGGCCGGATCGAGCACCCACCGGTACAGCCGCGGGCCGGTGCCCGCCGGTGCGTCGCCGGCCTGGCCGCCGACGCGTCCCCAGGTGCCCGCGAACGCGTCGCGGTCATAGCGGACCGCGTCCAGGACGATCCGGCCCGCCGCGTCCTCACGGGCGTTGCCGACATGGAAGACATATCCGGGCTCGACCTCGAACCAGCGGACCGCTCCGGTGCCCCGCTGCGGCATCACGCCGATCCGGGCGCCGTATCCGTCGTCCCAGCGGTAGGGCATGCCCCTGCCGAGCAGTCGCGCGTCGAAGGTGACGGGAAGGTCCAGCCAGACCACATGCCGTTCGGTGATGGCGAAGTCGTGCATCATCGTCGGCCCGGGCACCGGGATCTCCCGGCTTTCGGCCAGTTCCCCGGCGGCGGTCGCCCGGTGATAGGTCAGGAACGGCGGCACCGCCCCGTAGCCGAAGAAGTGCAGCTCCCCGGTGGCGGGGTCCTCCTTGGGGTGCGCGGTCATCGCGGTGGTCAGGCGGCCGCCGAAGTCGTAGGGGCCGAGGGTGTCCAGTTCGTCGGAGACCTGATGGGGCAGGCCGCTCTCGACCAGCGCCAGGATGCGTCCGGCATGGCGGATGACGCTGGTGTTCGCGGTGACCGCGGTCAGGTCGGGCCGCCCGTCCGGGCCGATGTAGGAGGCGCCGTCCCGCGCCGCGGTGCGGACCCAGCGGTTGCGGTACCAGCGGGCGCGGCCGTTCTCCAGGCGGACGCCGTGCAGCATGCCGTCGCCGATGAACCAGTGGCGGGGGTCCTGGCCGGGCCGCGGGTTGGGGCCGTTGCGGACGTAACGGCCGCTGAGTTCGGGGGGCAGGGCTCCGGTGACCGGGAGGTCGTGCCCTTCGGTCTCGTCGGCCACCGGCGCCAGATGCCCCTGCAGATACAGCGGTGCGGTCATGAAACGCCTCCATATTCCTGTATTGACATGTCAAAACTAGAAGCCGCTGACGTGACATGTCAAGAGTGGAATATGGATCGCCCATACCGGTTCTCGCAGGAATCACCGCGGCATCCGGGGGCAGAGCCTCCACCAGGGCAAAAACAGCCCAACCGACCGGGAAAGGACAACCATGGCCGCCGATGTCATCACGATGATCACCACCGACCACCGCGAGCTTGAGCGGCTGTTCGATCTGATGCGCAAGGACCCCGGGTCCCGCCCGCTGGCACTGCCCCTGGCCGTCGCGATGCTCACCGCGCACAGCAGGGCCGAGGAGGAACACGTCTACCCGGTGGTGGCGAAGGAGGCGGGCGAGAAGGACGAGGCGCGGCACGGCACCGAGGAACACCACGAGGCGGAGGAACTCGGCCGCGCGCTGCTGGCGGAGGACCCCGAGTCCGATGCCTTCGCCAAGGGCCTGGAGAAGTTCATCGACGCCGTCCTCCACCACGTGAAGGAGGAGGAGGACGACATCCTGCCCGCGCTCAGGGACGCCGCCGGTCCCGACCGGCTGCGGCGACTCGGCGCTGACTTCGCCGAGCGCCGCGCGCGTGAGCTGACCGGCCGGGACCGGGCCGCGGGCAACGGCGGCAGGACCCGCGACGAGCTGTACGAACAGGCCCGGGAACTGGACGTGCCGGGCCGCTCGGCCATGACCAAGGAGGAACTCGCCCGCGAGGTGCGCAGGGCCGGCGCCAACTGACCCGCAGCGCGCCGCCGTTGCCCGCCGCGCGGCCCGGACCCGGAAGCCGTCAGGCGGCGGGCACCGCCCGGATGACAGCGATATCGAACTGCAGGCGGACCTTCTCGCTGACCAGCGCGCCGCCGGTGGCCAGCCTGGCGTCGTAGGTCAGGCCCCAGTCCGAGCGGTTGATGGTGGTGGTGCCGTCGAAGCCGATCCGGTCGAAGCCGAACGGGTCGATGACGTGGCCGATGTAGGTGAGGTCCAGGACGACGGGCCGGGTCACCCCCTTGATGGTCAGCCCGCCCGACATGCGGTACAGGTCCCGGCTGACGACCTCGACCCCGGTGCTGCGGAAGGACATCCGGGGATGTCTTGCCGCGTCGAAGAAGTCGGGACTGACCAGGTGGGCGTCGCGCTGCTGGACACCGGTGTCGACACTGCCGACGTTGATCACTATGTGGGCCTGGGAGCGCTCGGGCTGGTGCCCGTCCAGGTACAGCCGGCTGTCGTACTCGGTGAAGGCGCCTCGCACCGTGGTGACCATCGCGTGCCGGACGGAGAAGCCGATCCTGCTGTGTGCGGGGTCGATGGCCCACTCTCCGGTCAGCTCCGTGAGGGCCGGATCGAACGCGGCGACGGCGGTGGCGGCCGGCGCGGCGTCGGTGTGGCGGTCCAGGGAACGGCGGTTGAACAGATTCATGGCCGCGCTACTACCCCTTCGTAGGTGTCATACGTCCGCGACGCGACGGTGGTCTTCCGACGCGTGTGTCCTCGGGCGACCGCGTCCGCGGTCGCCGCGGTGCCCGCGTGCCGCGGCGAACCGCCCGCGGTCCCACCGCGACGGCCTGCGGCACCGGCGGGCGCTGTCCCGACCCGCCGTGCACCTGGTACGTACGGCACCGGCATGAGCCGGGCGCCGGGAGGGAGCCTAGCCGCAGTCGGCATCGGCGTCCCGTCCCCCGGCGCCCCGCGGCAGCTCAGGGTGGGTGCGATTCCCTTGCGGATCAGGCGCGTTGCGGCACGGGGGCATCCTGGCACACCGGCCGGGCGGTGCGTTCCAGGCCGTGCGAGACGGCCGTCAGGACAAGACCCACCAGGGTCACCAGGGCGCCCACCCACGGGGTGGCGCCCAGGCCCAGCGGACTGTCCACGACGATCCCGCCGAGGACGGCGCCGCCGGCGATGCCGAGGTTGAAGGCGCTGATGTTCAGGGCGGAGGCGACGTTCGGGGCGCCCTCCGCCTGCTGGACGACCCGCAGTTGCAGACCGGGGACGGCGCCGAAGCCGGCGGCGCCGAGCAGGAAGACGGTGACGGCCGCGGCGACGCGGTCCCGGTCGGTGACGGAGAGCACCGCCAGCACCGCGGCGAGCGCGGCGAGGGTGCCGAGCAGGGCACGGGTCACATGGCGGTCGGCGAGCCGGCCGCCGAGGGTGTTGCCCACCACCAGCCCCAGGCCGAAGACGACGAGCAGCACGGTCACCATGGCCGGTCCGAAGCCGGTGATGTCCCGCAGGATCGGCGCGATGAAGGTGAAGGCGACGAAGATGCCGCCGTAGCCGAAGAGGGTCATGGCCAGCGCGAGGAGGACCTGCGGGCGGCGCAGGACGCCGATCTCCCGGCGGATGCTCGGCGGCTGGGCCACCGGCAGGCGCGGTACCAGGGCGGCGATCAGCGCGGCCGCCACGAGCCCCAGCACGGTGATGATCCGGAAGGTGGCCCGCCAGCCGAAGGCCTGGCCGATCAGGGTCCCGGCCGGCACCCCGACGACGTTGGCGAGGGTCAGGCCGGTGAACATCATCGCGATGGCCGCCGCGGCGCGCCCCGGCGGGACGACCTCGGTGGCGACGACGGCCCCCACGGCGAAGAAGGTGCCGTGGGCCAGGGCGGCCACCACCCGCGACAGCATCAGCACCTCGTACGTCGGCGCGACGGCGCTGATCAGGTTGCCGACGACGAAGATCCCCATCAGCCCGAGCAGCAGCGTCTTGCGGTCGACGCGCCCGGTCAGGCCGGTCAGCAGCGGGGCGCCGACCGCGACCCCGGCGGCATAGCCGCTGACCAGCAGGCCGGCCCGGGACAGGGAGACATGCAGGTCGCGGCCGATCTCCGGCAGCAGCCCGGCGACGATGAACTCGGTCATGCCGATGCCGAACGCGCCGACCATCAGGGCCGGCAGCGCCGCGGGCACCCGGCGGGCGGTGGGTGGGGACGACGTTCCCATGAGGTACCTCCGGAATGAGATATGCCGCGCATACAATGAGCGGCGCGCGCAATCAGAAGCGCGCGCAACCAAAAGTAGTTGCACACGCGCTTTATTACAAGCCGGTGGTAGAGTGGCCCCTGAGGCTGCGGAACGCGCGCGAGGGCACACGGCAAGGGGGCCGGAGATGGGGATCACCGACGACGCCGTACAGATCCGCGCGCAGGGCTGGCGCACCCTGGCCGCGCTGCACGGGCTCATCGAGAACGCGCTGGAGCGCGAGTTGCAGGCCCGGCACCGGCTCTCCGTCGTGGAGTACACCGTGCTGGACGCCCTGTCCCGGCAGGACGGGTGGCACATGCGCATGCAGCAGCTGGCCCGCGCCGCCGCGCTCTCCCCCAGCGCCGCGACCCGGCTGGTGAACCGTCTTGAGGACCGCGCCCTGCTGACCCGGGTGCTGTGCAAGGAGGACCGGCGCGGCATCTACACCGAGCTGACCGAGGCGGGCCGCGTCCTGCTCACCGAGGCCCGCCCGACCCACGACGAGGTCCTGGCCGCCGTGCTCGACCAGGCCCAGCGGACCCCGGAACTCGCCCCGATCGCCGACGTCCTCCAGCGCGTCCCGCGGGCCGCACCGGTCGGCGACCGGTAGGGCGCGCGAAGCCGCAGGCTCCGCGCGCCCCGGTGGTTCAGCAGCCCGCCGGGAACGGGGACGGCGCCCCGCCCCAGGGGCCGCCGTCCGTCCGCGTGACGGTGGTGTCGGTGCCGGACGGGTCCAGATCGGTGTGGCTCAGCGTGATGTCGGCGTACTGCGCCTGCGTCGCGGTGGCGTCGAAGTGGACGTCCCGCAGGGTCAGTCCGAGCCGGTGGGCGGTGTCGTAGCCGTTGAGGACGGACACCGCCGACGGGGCCGAGTCGGTGGCCCGGGCGCCGGTGACGGTGATGGACCGGAAGTCGGGGACGGGCCCGCCGGTCGGCGTCGCGTAGGAGTAGTTCGGGTCGATGTCGATCAGGTACCGCACGTCGCGCATGCAGGTGCCGGCGTAGGTGACGTGGGTGACGGGCCCGCCGGCGCCGGGGTAGCTCTTGACGCGGATGCCGTTGTTCAGCGTGCTGTAGGTGCCGGTGGCGTCCTTGCCGTCCACGAGGTTGCCGGTGAAGAGGATCGAGTCCAGTCCGTAGGTGGTGCCGCTGCCGATGGACAGGCCGTGGGTGCCGTAGCAGCGCAGCCCGCGCACGGTGACGGCGGACTCGGCCGAGGAGTTGGTGGTCAGGGCCACGCAGTCGTCGCCGTCGTGGATCCAGGAGTCGGCGATGGTGGACTCGGTGGAGGAGTCCAGGTCGACGCCGTCGGTGTTGAGGGTGGTGTCCGGGGTGTCGACCCGCAGCCCCCACACGGTGGCGCCGATGGACTGCGAGATGAACAGGTGCTGCTTGGGCGAGTTGACCAGGGTCAGGTCGTAGGCGGTGAAGCCGTCGGCCCGGTTCGCCTGGACCAGGCGCGGGTTGACCTGCTTGAGCCCCTCCTTCTTCGCGGTGACCGCCTGGTCCCACCAGGAGGCGGTGGTTCCGAGGACGGGCAGGTCACCGCGGCCGTCGATGGTGCCCTGACGGCCGTGGGCGCGGACCCCCTCGACGCCGGAGCCGCGGCCGGTGACGGTGACGAACGCGGCGCACCCGCTGCTGCTCGTCCCGATCGAGCCGCAGACGGCCTTGCCCGGCTGCTGGTAGCGGGCGGCATCCCGGCTCGCGTAGAGGGTGACGTCGGCGTCGAGCACCAGGTGTTCGCCGGCGTGCACGGTCAGCGGCGCGGACAGGAAGGCGGTGCGCGATCCGCCGCCGGTCAGCCGCACCGCCTGCCCGGTGCCCGCGCAGGCGTCGAGCGCGGCCTGGATCCTCGCGGTGTCCGGCGGGGCGGCCTCGTCGGCGGCGCTGAACGTCCGGGTGCCCGACGGCAGTTCGGCCGCCACGCTGTCGCATGTGGCGGGAAGGGACGGCGCGTGGACCGGCCGCCGGTCGCCGAGGGACGGCGGGGCGGCGGTGGGCGGCGCGACGGGGTTCCAGGAGTCGCTGCCCGCCAGGTAGGCCGTCGCGGTGTACCGGGCGGCGGTGGCGCCGTCCAGCTGCGGGCGGGCGGCCGAGGCCGTGGTGGCGGCACCGGGACCGGAGTCGCCGTACTCGCCGTAGCGGCCGGCCGTCCAGCCGGCGCCGGAGATGCCGAGCCAGGGCGTGGTGGTGCTGACGGCCTGCGGCAGCACGGTGTCGCGGATGACGACCTGCGGGTCCGCCGAGGTGTTCGGCCGCCAGGCCCTGCCGAGGTACAGCGTGCCGTTGCCGAGCGTGGTGTTGACGGTGGAGCCGGTGAGCAGGATGCCGTAGGCGTGGGTGGACCAGGTGGCGGGCGCGGTCAGGTAGGCGGCGCTGTAGATGCCGTCGTTCAACGCGTTGACGGCCGAGCGGTCCACCACCAGGGTGCCGTTGCCGAAGATGAAGTCCACGTCGCCGTCGATCTCGGAGCCGTAGACGTACTGGCGCGTCTGGGCGCCGGGGTCGCGGCTCCAGGTGAGCAGGGTGTCCTGGTGCCCGTGGAAGACGTCGTCGCGGTAGACCTGCCGGTCGCCCTCCATGGCGATGGCGACGGCCTGGGTGTGGGTGGAGCCGACCTCCGGGTGCCGGGTCTTGTCGAAGGTGTTGGCGAAGGTGACGTGCTCGGCGGTGAAGTCGCTCGCCAGGGCGTGGACGGTGGCGGAGCCCTCGGTGCCGTAGGGCTGCCCGGTCGACGGGTCGGTCTCGCCGTTGTAGTGCCCGGCGGTGATGGTGACGTCGGCGGGGTTGCCGGTGGCGCCTTCGAGGGTCAGGTGGGTCTTGGCCGCCGGGATGGTGAGCGTCTCCTGGTAGGTGCCGGCGGCCACCGAGATGACGTACGGCCGGGCCGGGTTGTCGGGCACGGCGTTCACCGCCGCCTGGACGCTGGTGTACTCCGCGCCGCCGTGGGCGACGGTCAGCACGACCGGGACGTGCGGGCCCGCGTCGGCGAGGGCGGTGGGCAGGGGACCGCACAGCACGAGTGCGGGGATGCCGAGGAGTCCGGCGAGTATCCGGCGTGGTCGCATGGGTTTCCTCACCCTGGCATTGATATGACATACGTCAGGTCTGACGTCTGATATACGATCGCGGCCGGGCCATGGGCCGTCAATAGGTGTGCAGCCGCCGACCTCCGGCCCGCGCGCCGGGGCCCTTCGGCACGTATCCGCGCGGCGCGCACCGGCGTTTGCTGGAGTCCGCCGCACACCGGGAGGGGCGGCACGACCGGCTGGAGGACGCCATGCCCGCACCCCGCACCACCCGCCTGGCGGCACTCGCCGCCGCGTTGCTGCTGCCGGCCGCCATCTCCGCCTGCGGGGGCGGCGGTTCACCGGCCGGACCGGCGTCCGGTTCCCCCACCGTCAGCGGCACGGCCGGGCCGTCCTCGGCCGCACCCGGCGCCACCGCATCGGGCGGTACCTCGGGCGGCGCGTCCGGCGGCCCCGCGGCGACCACCCCGGCCACCGTGCAGGCGTCGGTGTACTTCCTGGACGGCGAGCACCTGTCCCCCGCGCACCGCCGGGTGGTGCCGCCCGGCACCGCCGCCGGAGCGGTGCGCGCCCTGCTCACCGGCCCCAGCGCCGCCGAGCGGGCGGCGGGCCGCGGCACCGCGATCCCGCCCGGCACCGCCCTGCGCGGCCTGTCGGTGCACGCGGCGACAGCCACCGTGGACCTCTCCGGCCGCTTCGACGACGGCGGCGGCAGCGCCTCCCTGCGGGCCCGCCTCGCCCAGGTCGTCTTCACCGTCACCCAGTACCCGGCCATCCAGCGGGTGTCGTTCGCCCTGGACGGCAAGCCGGTGAAGGTCTTCGGCGGGGAAGGCCTGATCCTGGACCACCCGGTGAACCGCGCCGACTTCGAGGACGTCACCCCCGCGGTGCTGGTGGAGTCCCCCGCACTCGGCGACACGGTGCGCAGCCCGCTGCGGGTGCGGGGCACCGCGAACGTCTTCGAGGCCCGGTTCCGGCTGCGGCTGACCGACGCCTCCGGGCACACGGTGGCCGACGTCCCCGTACAGGCCACCTCAGGCACCGGGACCCGCGGCTCCTTCGACGTGACGCTGCGCTTCCCGGGCGCCCGGACCGGCCGTGGCCTGCTGACCGCCTACTACTCCTCCCCCAAGGACGGCAGCCCGGTCACCGTGGCCCGCGTTCCGGTCGAGCTGACCCGGTGAGACGAGGCCCTGCCGCGCGCGGGAGGCCGTACGGGGTCAGACCCGGGCGAGCAGTTCCTCCTCCTCCCGCTCGGACAGCCCCGCCCGCAACGGCGGTTCACCCCGCTCCCGGTCCCAGGCCAGCACGTCGGCCGCGGTGACCGCCGGCGGGGTCGCGGGCAGTCCGGCGGCCCGGGCGCGCGCCGGACTGCGCTGCTGGGCGGCCCAGTCCTTCCGCACCAGCGGGAACATCGGCGGTACGGACTCGGGCGGCACCGGCACGATCTCCACGGCGCTGCCCGCCACCCGCGCGCAGGTCTCGATCAGCCCGCCGAGCGTGACCGGCTCGGCCGGGCCCACGGCGTGGAACGCGCCCGGCCGGTCGTCGGCCAGCAGCCGCACCACGAGGGCGGCCAGGTCCCGTGAGTCGACGACCTGCACCGGCTGCTCGGGGCGGCCGGGCAGGGCCACCCGGCCGCCGCGGGCCGCCCGGCGCACCCAGTAGGTGAACATGTCCGACGGGTCGTGCGGCCCGGCGACCTTCCCCGGCCGCACGATCGTGGCGCGCTGCCCGTACCGGGCGACGACGTCGTCCTCGCAGGCCACCTTCAAAGGCCCGTAGGTGGCCTCGCTGAGCTCCTCGGTGTCGCGCACCGCGGGCCGGCGCGGGGTGTCCTCGTCCGAGCCCGGCCCGACGCCCTCGCGGACGTAGACCGCGTGGCTGGAGACGAACAGATACCGCCCGGCCCGGTCGCCCAGCGCGTCCATCGCCTGCCCGACGTGCCGTGGGACGAATCCGCTGACGTCGACGACCGCGTCCCACCTGCCGCCGCGCAGCGCCGAGTAGTCCCCGGTGGCCCGGTCGCCGGTCAGCCGCGGCACCTCGGGGAACAGCTCCGGGCCGGTCCTGCCGCGGTGGAAACACGTCACCTCGTTGCCCTGGCGCAGCGCCTCCGCCACGATCTCCCGGCCCACGAACGACGTCCCGCCCAACACCAGGATGCGCACGGTCACCGACCCTGGCCGGGCTCGGACCAGATGTCGGGCGGAACGACGCCGGTGGACCGCCCGTGCGGGTCCAGCAGGTGGCCCAGGAGCTTGTCGTGCCGCAGCACGATGGTGCGGTCCACGACGTCCAGACTCGGGTGGGCGCCCGCGATCTGGGTCTCGAAGCGCAGCACGTCGGAGACGGAGTGCAGGCTCGCCTCCAGGATGAGGTTGTGCGGACCGCTGACCGCCGCGCAGTTGCGGGTCTCCGGCCGCCGCACCAGGGCGTGCCCGACCTCGGGCAGGTCCGCGGGCGGCACCCGCGCCCAGATGGTCGCGGCGACCGGCCAGCCGCCGAGCGGGCGGGCGAAGTCGCAGCGGAATCCCAGCAGTCCGGCGTGCGTGAGCCGGCCGACGCGCCGCTTGACGGTGGAGGCGCCGGCGCCCAGCTCGGCGGCCAGCGACTGGTAGGAGGCCCGGCCGTCGCGCACCAGCAGGCCGAGGAGCGCCCGGTCGGACGCGGTGATCTCACCCGGCCCCCGTCCGGCGGGCGTCCGGTCCGGCGCCGCGGTCAGCTGGGCGCGCTGCCCCGGGTCGAGCGCGGCGACCCGCCAGCGGCCGCCCTCGGTGAACATGTGCGTCACGATCCGCGCGCGGACCGCGGTCACCCCGGGGATCGCCGGAAGGCGGTCGAGGGTGTAGCGGGACATGGCGGGCAGATCACGGGTCGCGACGGTGGCGAGGATGTCGTGGCCGCCGGCCATCCGCGCGAGGGTGAGCACATGGGGATGGCCGCCCAGGGTCCCGGCCACGGCCGTGGCGCTGCCGAGCGCGCAGTCGATCTCGATGAACGCGGCACAGACCTGCTCGAACAGCCGGGGTCCCGGCGAGACGCCCACCCATGCCTCACCGCGCCGGGTCAGACGGCTCCAGCGCCTGGCCACCGTGACCGGATCCACCCCCAGGGCGCGGCCGAGGACGCTCCACGAGGCGCGCGGCTGCAACTGGAGCGCGTGGATGAGCGCCAGGTCGTCCTCGCTCAGCGGATGGACCGTATCCTGCACCACGCCCGCCTTTCCTGCGGGATTCCTGCGATCGAAGCGTCGGCAGCGGCCAGTATCGCACTGTGGTCGGCGGCACCGGGGGTGCCCGGCGCGCGGTGCGCGGTTCACAGCGGTATGCGGTTCACAACGGAAGAGGGCTGTCGATGAGTCAGGCGTTCGGCAACTACCAGAACGAGATCTACCTTGAGGGGCTCGCGGGCGTCGTGCCCCGTTTCCCCCTGACCTACGCCGAGCTGGAGTCCGGGGCGCAGGCCGCGCTGCCGCCCTCGGTGTGTTCCTACGTCGCCGGGGGTGCCGGCGACGAGCACACCCAGCGGGCCAACGTCACCGCCTTCGAGCGCTGGGGGCTCATCCCCCGGATGTTCGTCGGGGCCGCCCAGCGCGACCTGACCGTCGAGATGTTCGGGATGACGCTGCCGTCTCCGCTGTTCATGGCGCCGATCGGGGTGATCGGGCTGTGCGCCCAGGACGGGCACGGCGACCTGGCCACCGCGCGGGCCGCCGCCCGCACCGGCGTCCCGATGGTCGCCTCCACTCTGTCCGCCGATCCGCTGGAGGCCGTCGTCCCGGAACTCGGCGAGACCCCGGGGTTCTTCCAGCTGTACACGCCCACCGACCGGGAACTGGCCGAGAGCCTGGTGCGCCGCGCCGAGCAGGCCGGCTTCAAGGCCATCGTGGTCACCCTGGACACCTGGGTCACCGGCTGGCGTCCCCGCGACCTGGCGGCGGGCAACTTCCCCCAGCTGCGCGGGCACTGCCTGGCCAACTACACCAGTGACCCGGTCTTCCGCGCCGGGCTCCAGCGCACCCCCGAGGAGGACCCGCAGTCCGCGATACTGCGCTGGGTGCAGGTCTTCGGCAACCCGCTCACCTGGGACGACCTGCCGTGGCTGCGTTCGATCACCAGCCTGCCGCTGATCGTGAAGGGCCTGTGCCACCCGGAGGACGTCCGGCGCGCGAAGGACGGCGGCGTCGACGGGATCTACTGCTCCAACCACGGCGGCCGGCAGGCCAACGGCGGCCTTCCCGCGCTGGACGCCCTGCCCGGTGTGGTGGAGGCGGCCGACGGGCTTCCCGTGCTGTTCGACTCGGGCGTCCGCAGCGGCGCCGACATCGCCAAGGCGATCGCCCTGGGCGCCACCGCCGTCGGCGTCGGCCGCCCCTACGCGTACGGCCTGGCGCTCGGCGGC
Source organism: Actinomycetota bacterium (assembly GCA_048498775.1). Taxonomy (GTDB): domain Bacteria; phylum Actinomycetota; class Actinomycetes; order Streptomycetales; family Streptomycetaceae; genus JBEHXI01. The sequence continues at coordinate 77,923 of JBEHXI010000001.1, forward strand.
ACGGACGGCGTCGTGCACGTCCTGCGGTCCCTGCTGGCCGAGTTCGACCTGCTCATGGCCGTCGACGGCTACCCCACCCTGGCGGACCTGACGGCGGAGGCGCTGCGCCGCGTGGGCTGAGACGGCGACCGCCCGGCCCGGCGCGCGAGGCGCCGGACCGGGCGGTGCTCTTCAGTGCGGGAGTGCGGGAGTGCGGGTCCGGTTCAGGGCACCTGGGTGTAGGTGCCGCTGGCCCACAGGTAGCCGCCGAGGCCGGGGCCGCCACCGCTCTTGTAGACCACCAGGTTCCCGTCGTCCTGCATGATCGCGTACGCGCCGGAGTGTCCGTAGGTGCCGGTGGACCACAGGGCGCCGCCGCTGCCGGGGCCGCCACCGCTCTTGTACACCACGAAGTTGCCGTCGCTCTGCATGTACGCGTACGCGCCCGAGTGGCCCGAGGTGCCGGACGACCAGATGGCCTTGCCGTCGCTGTTGCGGTACATCACCAGGTTGCCGTCGAGCTGGACCACCAGCCGGGTGTACTTCGCCTGCGTCCACCAACCGGCCCGCAGCCTGGTGCCCGAGCCGATGGTCTTCGACCGCGCGTAGGTGCCGCTGGACCACAGGCCGCCGCCGACGCCGGGGCCGCCACCGCTCTTGTAGACCACCAGGTTCCCGTCGTCCTGCACGGTGGCGTAGGCGCCGGAGTTGCCCCAGGTGCCGCTGGACCACAGCGCGCCGCCGCTGCCCGGCCCGCCCCCGCCGGCGTACACCACGAGGTTGCCGTCGCTCTGCATGTACGCGTACGCGCCCGAGTGGCCCGAGGTGTTGCTCGCCCAGATCGCGGGGCCCCGGCCGGTGCCGCCGGTCTTCAGGTACGCCACCAGGTTGCCGTCGGTCTGCATGGTGAGCGTCACGGCCGAACTGCTCAGGCTGCGCCCGGGGATGAGGAACTGGCCGGACTGCATGGTGGTGCCGGACGCGGACGGCGCCACCGAGGCGACCACGTTCACATCGGCCGCGTTGACGTACGCCAGGCGGTGGTTGAAGCGGATCGGGTAGTACACCGTGTTGCCGCTGACCAGCGTGCGGTCGCCCGGCGCGCTGCCGTCGATGTTGACGGAGTTGTAGAAGTCGCCGTTCTCGGCGGTCCCGGCGGCGTACGACTGCCCGGCCGCGATGGTGTACTTCGACAGCGGGGTGACCGGCTGCGCGGTGATCGTGCTCGGGTAGGCGCTCGCCTCCGGGTAGGCCCGGCCGTAGACGGGGACCGACGACACGCCGTCCGGGACGGTGACGAGTGGCCGCGTACCGCGCTCGAGGGGGACGGTCCACCGCCCGCCCGGGTTGTTGAACCACGCCTTCTGGCCGCCGTACCAGATCGCCGTCCAGTCACCCTGCTGGGCGGCCACCACGAACTCCTGGCCGGCGGAGGCCTTGTCGCCCCAGTCGGCGCCGGCGGTGGTGCCCGCGCCGGAGGACCGCAGATACGGGTCGGACAGCAGCGCGTCGCTCGTCGACGGGCCGGTGCGCAGGTAGACGAAGTTCGCGGCCTGCGCGGTGGCGTTGTCGACGGGCGGCTCGTAGGAGGAGCTGAACGGCGGCGCGATGCGGACGAGTTCGCCCGCCTGGAGCGGCGCGCCGGCCGGGTTGCTGCCGATCGGGGCGCCGGCCAGCGCCATCAGGTGCGTCCAGTCCCAGAACGGCCCCGGGTCCCAGTGCATCCCGGCCACGTACGCGTCCAGCGGGCCGGGCACGTCGTCGTGGCCGATGACGTGCTCGCGGTCCAGCGGGATGCCGTACTTCGCGGCCAGGTACTTCACCAGCGCGGCCGACGACTCGTACTCCGACTCGGTGTACCAGCTCGCCCCGGATATCGCGTAGCCCTCGTGCTCGATGCCGATCGAGTGCATGTTGAGGAACTTGTTGCCCGCGTGCCAGGCGGTGTCCTTGTCCTGCACCATCTGCGTGACCAGCCCGTCGGAGGAGCGGATCACGTAGTGGGCGCTGGAGTAGGCGGTGGGGTCCTTGAACTGGTTGAGGGTGGCGTCGTAGCCGCTCTCGGTGTCGTGGATGACGATGTACCGGATCGCCTCGCCGTCGGCGGGGCGGTCGGTGACGTCGTAGTTCCCGTACGAGCTCAGGTCGTTGGGATCCGTCTGGGCGTAGGCGGCGGGAACGAAGTCGCAGGTCAGGCCGGTCGGGCACTCGGGCGTCGGGGTCGTGGTGCCGGCCGCGGGGACGGCGTAGGCGGCCGGTGTGGCGGTGGCGAATCCGGCGGCCGCGGCCGTGGGCGACGCGCTCGCCGTCGTGGCCTTCGGCCGCAGCCCGGGCTGGGCGGGCAGCGTGACCTGCTGGCCGTCGGCGGTGGTGCGGCTGAGGCCGGTGCGCAGGTGCGCGAAGACACGCTGGGCGAACATCGCCGCGCCCCGGCCGTCGGGCGACTGGCTGAAGCGCTCGACGGCCGGGAACCACTGCGCCGGGTCCGCCGGCAGCGTCCCGGTCGCCTCACGCTCGTACTGCGCCAGCAGCGCGGCGCCGCCCCGGACGCTCTGCCTGTCCTGACCGCGCAGGTCGCTCGCCGGAGCGCCGATCAGCTTCGCCGCGGCCTCCAGGGTGTGCAGGGCGGGCGTGTCGGTCCGGACGGTGCCGACATCGGAGAGCACCCGCTGCGACGGGTGGAACGATCCCCTGCGGTCGTCGCCGCGCAGGTTCAGCTCCGCCATGCGGTCCTTGAGCGAGGGCTTGCGCACATCGGCGGCGGAGACCTGGGTCAGGCCCATGACGTTGTAGTTGCCGGTGGTGCTGGGCTGCCCGTCGTGGGTGTCCCAGCGGCTCTCCTGGTACGCCACCGCGAGCAGCACGCTCGCCGGGACGTGGAACTCGTGGGCGGCCGCGGTGAACTCGCCCTGCAGCGCGTCCGATCGCGGCCCGTCCGGCTGCCCCGCCTCCGCCACCGCGGCGATCCCGGCGGCCACCACGGCAAGCGCGCCCGCGATCCCCAGTGACACCCGCAGATGCGATCTGCGGTGTTTGCGCTCTTTTCGGTTCACTGCTCCCCGTCCTCCATGGCAGGTGCTCTGGATCACCCGGTGGGGGACGGGCAGGGGGACGCTAGCAGACGGTTGGGCACTGCACGGAACGGGTATCGGGTTCCGGCCGCACGGCACGCCACGGGCGGTGGCGGCCACCGTGAAGGTGCCGCCACCGCCCGTGGCGCGTCGCCGGTGCGGGTCTGCCCGAGGTCAGGGCCCCGCGCCGGTCACGGCTCGCTGAGCACGCGGACCGAGCCGACGGGGCTGCCGGTGGTGCGGGCCGCTTCGTCGCGTACCGCGGCCAGCGCCTGCGGGGTGAGCCTGGACGTCTCGATATGGATGTAGACGGTGCCGGCCTGCGGTTCGACGAACGCCTGCCCGCCGAACAGCCCGGACACCTCACGCGTCAGCGCCGACACATCACCCCGGGCCGCCGGCGAACCGGCCGCCACCGGGGCGAGGAGGGCCGCGCTGTACACCTCACGCGGCGCGAGGGCCGCACGCAGTTGGTGGGCCGTCGCGTCACGGGCGGCGCGGGCCCGGGCCGCGTCGGTGTTCCACAGCCGCAGCACGATGTGCGAGCGGTGCGGATCCTCCGCGCCGACCACCGTCCAGTTCCGGACGCCGGCCGCCTCCAGCGCGCGGTAGGCGGCGAACAGACGCCGCTGTCCCACGGCGGAGTGGTCGGCCGTGCCGAGGGTGAGGTCGTAGACGCGGTGCCGCAGCACCGCGGTATCCGGCGGATGGGTCCGGTCGGGTGACGGCGCGGCCGGCCGCGGGGCGCTCGCCGCGGAGGCGGGCATCGCCACGCTCGCCGTCGCGCCGGTGAGCAGTACCGAACCGGCCGCGGCCGACAGCGCCGTGCGCCTCATCAGGGAGGCGGTCCTGCGGGGTGCCTTGTGCCGGGGAGCCATGCTGATCCCTTTCTCGAGTCGCCGGCGGGTGAACCTCGCTCCTACCCGGGAACACCGGCCCCACACAAGGACATATCGTGATGAACACCTCAACCATCAGGGGCGGTTTTCGGCCATCGCAGGCTGTTACCGCATTGTCGCCATGAGCGGACGCACGACGGGGCACCAGGCGGGCAGGGGGGCACCGCTCCCCGCCGATGGGAGGTTCCACCAAGCATGACGCCCCGCTCCACGGACACCGCCGGTGCTCCGGCCCGGCCGACGCGCCGGGTGCCCTGGTACGTCGCCGTGCCGGTCACGCTCGCCGTCATCGCCGCCCTGTTCCTGGCGGCGGCCCGGTTCGACTGGCTGCCCGGGCTGCCGAACCCCTTCGCCGAGACGACACACGACCGCAGCGGCCCCGCCGTGCTGCGCTCCGTCCAGGACCTCAGCCGCTACGACGCGGCCGACGGCGATTTCCAGGTCGTCGTCGACCTCGACAAGGAAGCGCGTTTCCTGCCGTCGTTCCTGCTCGGCAACCGCACGCTCTACGTGGGGACCGGCACCGTCGAGTCGTATGTGGACCTCGGGCACCTCGACGCCCGCGGTGTCACCGTCTCCGCCGACCGCCGCTCGGCGACCCTGCGGCTGCCGCACGCCCGGCTGGACCGCACCTCACTGGACCCGGCGCACTCCTATGTCTTCGCCCAGCAGCGCGGGTTCTTCGACCGCGTCGGATCCTTCTTCTCCGACAATCCCGGTTCGCAACAGCAGTTGGAGGAACTGGCCGCGCAGCGGATCCAGGACGCGGCGCGGGCCGCGAAGCTCCAGCAGCGGGCCGAGCAGAACACCCGCGGCATGCTCCAGGGAATGCTGCACGCCCTGGGCTTCTCCACGGTGACCGTGGTGTTCTCCGGCTGAACACCTGACTTGGCAGCGGGAGTTCAGGCAGCGCGCGCCCTGGCGAGCTCCACGTTGAACTGCGCGCCCAGCAGCAGCGCCAGGTTGGACATCCACAACCACACCAGGAAGACCACGACACCCGACAGGGAACCGTACAGGCGCTGGTAGGTGCCGACATGGGCGGCGTAGACGGAGAAGCCGGCGGACGCGGCCAGCCACAGCAGCGCAGCCAGCGCACCGCCCGGCGCCATCCGGCGCAACCGCCGGGTCGGCGCCGGCCCGGTGCGGAACAGCACCAGGGCCAGCGCCACGGCCACCGCCAGCAGCGCCGGCCAGCGCAGCGCCTCCCAGGCCGCCGGCAGCGCACCGCCCAGATGCAGCAGCCGCCCCAGGACACGGGCGACCCCGCCGGTGGTGACCAGCACGAACGCGCTGGTCACCAGCAGGACGATCACCACCAGCGCGGTCAGCACGATGCGCGGGGCGGTGCGCCACACCGGGCGGTGAGCGCTGACGCCGTTCATCGCGTGCAGGGCTCGCCGGAAGACACTCAGATAGCTGGAGCCGGACCACAGCGCCCCGGCCGTGCCGAAGGCCACGAGCACCCAGGCGTCGCTGCGCTGCCGGTCCATGTCCCGCAGGGTCTCGCCCAGCAGACCGCGCGAGGCGGCCGGGACGAGTCCGGTGATGTGCCCGATGGCGCTGGAGGCCGCGCCGGGCGCCGACAGGCCGAGCACCGACAGCAGCACCAGCAGCACCGGGAACAGCGCCAGGACCGCGTAGTACGTCAGGGCCGCGGCCCAGTCGGTGAGGTCCTCGTTCCAGGCGGTGACCGGGGTCTGCCGCAGCGCGGCCAGCCAGGTGCCCGCGGCGGCCGAAGGCCCGCCGGCTGTCTCGGACGCGGTCGGTGCGGCCAACGGCGGTACCTTTCGACTGAGTGCCTGCACAGGTGAGTACCTGCACAGGGCCGTTACCCGGCCTTCCCCCGTCCACACCGGCGGTGCCGGCGGGGCGGCGGCGTGGGAAGGCCGGCCGCGGCGGTCAGTGCCGGAAGGCGTCCTTGACCTTCTCGACGGCCTGCTTGGCGTCACCCTTGACCTGGTCGGCCTTGCCCTCGGCGGTCAGGCGCTCGTTGCCGACCGTGCGGCCGGCGGCCTCCTTGGCCTTGCCCTTGAGCGACTCGCCGGTGTTCTTCGCCTTCTTCTCGGTGCTCATCGTGTGCTCCTTGTCATCCTCGTGGTCATCCCCGTGGTCCTCGTGGTCCTGAAGTCCTCCGGAAGGGGTGTTGTGCGCCTGCCCCGCCACGGGGGCGCGATGCTCCTCCATCGGGATGAGTTCGCCGCCACCCCGCCAGGGGATCTCTGACACCATGAGTGCCCGGCCGGGGTGTTGACCGGTCCTGGGCAGACGGCGAGGGAGACCGGGTGGCCGAGCAGGTACGCGTCGAGGACAGCGGAGCCGTCCGCACCGTCATCCTGTCCCGCCCGGCGGCCCGCAACGCCGTCGACGGCCCGACCGCGGCGGCCCTCGCCGAGGCGTTCGCGGACTTCGACGCCGACGACAGCGCCGCGGTGGCCGTGCTGTGGGGTGAGGGCGGCACCTTCTGCGCCGGAGCGGACCTCAAGGCCGTCGGCACCGGGCGCGGCAACCGGCTCGACGCGACGGGCGACGGCCCGATGGGGCCGACCCGCATGCGGCTCGGCAAACCCGTCATCGCCGCGATCGCCGGGCACGCGGTCGCCGGCGGACTGGAACTCGCGCTCTGGTGCGACCTGCGGGTCGCCGCTGAGGACGCGGTGTTCGGCGTCTTCTGCCGCCGCTGGGGCGTGCCGCTCATCGACGGCGGCACGGTGCGGCTGCCCCGGCTGGTGGGCACCAGCGTGGCCATGGACATGGTCCTCACCGGGCGCCCGGTGGACGCCGCCGAGGCCCACCGCGTCGGCCTGGTCAACCGTCTGGTCTCGGTGGGCACCGAACGCGAGGCCGCCGAGGAACTGGCCGCCGGCCTGACCCGCTTCCCGCAGACCTGCCTGCGCAACGACCGGCTCTCGCTGCTGGAGCAGGACGGCCTGGGCGAGGCCGAGGCGATGGCCGGCGAATGGCGGCACGGCCAGGTCTCCCTCGCCGCCGACACCCGGGCGGGCGCCGCCCGGTTCGCCACCGGGGCCGGCCGCGGCGGCTCCTTCGACGACCTGGGTGAATAGCGGGGTCCCACGGCCGCCGTGGATCGGGCAGACTCTGCGGCCATGACCTCCTCTTCCCGCCGCCCGCTGGGTCAGGGGCCGACGCCCGTCCCCGTCACCGCGCCTCGTGGGCCGCGCCCGTTGCCGGCCGAGCTGGCCGCCGCGGTCACCCGCGACCCTTCCCTCCCCGACCAGGAGCCCGACGAGGCGCCGCAGCGGCGCCAGTTGGGCACCGGCATCGGCTGACGGGCCGTCAGGCCCCAGTGGGCGCCGCGGCGGTCGGCGTGGCGGGCGGCGCCGAGGGAGTGCCCTGGGCCGGGGCGGTGCCCGTGGTCGCGGGGCCCGTCGCCGGGGCGGTCGGGGTGTCCCCGCCCGCGCCGGGGCTCGCGGTGGTGCCGGCCGGTGTGGGCGTGGCGCCGCCGGTCGGGGCGCCGGGCGCTTGCGAACCGGCCGGGGCGGTGCCCGTCGTCGCGGGGGCCGCGGGCGTGGCCGGGCCGGTGGGCCGCGGCGCGGGACCGGTGCCGCCGCCGAGGACCTGGGAGATGCTGGGCGCGCTCCCGCCGGCCTTGCCGAACCACCCGGCGATGGGCCCGGTGACCAGCTCGATCCCGGTGATCACCAGCAGGGCCGTCGCGAAGACCACCGCCGCGGCCGGCAGCAGGCGGCGGCGCCCCCGCCACCGGGTGCCGTGCACGGTGCCCGGGCTGTAGGGCGCGGCGGCGTCCAGGCGTACCGCGGCGGCCTCGTCGCGGAATCCGGCCCGGTCGTAGCTCGGTACGGCCCCGGGCACCCCGGCCGTCGCGGCCGGCACGTCGGCCGGGTGGGCGCGGCGGCGCGGGCGGGTGAGGACGCCCACCTCGCGCAGCTGCTCGCCGGTGCGCCGGAAGAGATGCTGGTAGACGGCGCCGACGCTGGTCGCCACCACGCTCATCACGGCGGCGCCGATGACCGTTCCGTACACGCCGAGGAACGAGGCCAGCACCGCGGCCGTCACGGTGGCCGCCGCGCTGCCGGCGACCTGGGCGAGGCTGATCTCGATCCGCCTGCCGCGGGGCTTCACCATGCTCGGCCCCTCCTTCGCGCTCTCGGCCATCGCCGCCCTTCGTCGTTGCCTGACCGGTGTGTTTCCCATGTCTTCCCCCACACCAGACATCTGGACTACACCAAAGGTTCCGATTCGGGCGAAGTTGTGAACATCGCCACGCTTCCTCATGAGCCGTCCCGCCGAACCGGGCACCGCGTCCGTTTCCCCTCCCGGGGCCGGGGTAGGTCCCTGAGCTGTCCCGACAGTCCGGTACATATCAGGAGGATCCTCATGAGCCAGCCCGCCCAGCAGCAGGAGCCCCCGGGCACCGAGCCGGCGATGCGGCCCCGGCCGGACCACGGGGAGCACAGCTACCGGGGATCGGGCCGGCTGGCCGGGAAGGCCGCCGTGATCACCGGCGCGGACAGCGGCATCGGCAAGGCGGTCGCCATCGCCTACGCCCGGGAGGGCGCGGACGTCCTGATCTCGTACCTGGACGAGCATGAGGACGCCCAGGACACGGCGCGCTGGGTGGAGGAGGCGGGCCGCAAGGCGGTGCTCGTCCCGGGGGACCTGACCGACCCGGCGCACTGCCGGGAGGTGATCGACCAGGCGGTCGCCGCGTTCGGCCGGATCGACGTCCTGGTCAGCAACGCCGCCTACCAGATGACCCACGAGTCGCTGGAGGAGATCACCGACGAGGAGTGGGACCACACCCTGGCGCTCAACCTCAGCGCGATGTTCCGGCTGTGCAAGGCGGCGCTGCCCCACATGGGGCCGGGATCGTCGATCATCGGGACGACGTCGGTCAACTCCGACACCCCGAAGCCGACACTGCTGCCCTATGACGTGACGAAGGCGGGCATCGCCAACATGGTCGCGGCGATGGCCCAGTTGCTCGGCGAGCGGGGCATCCGCGTCAACAGCGTGGCGCCCGGGCCGATCTGGACGCCGCTGATCCCCTCGACGATGCCGCCCGAGCAGGTCGAGGAGTTCGGGCGGCAGGTGCCGCTGGGCCGCCCCGGGCAGCCCGCCGAGGTCGCCCCGGTCTATGTGCTGCTCGCCTCGGACGAGGGCTCCTACGTCTCCGGGGCCCGGGTGGCCGTCACCGGCGGCCGGCCGATCCTCTGACGGGTCCGGCCGGCCGCGGGACGCGCGCTCAGACCGCCTTGGTGAGCGCCTCGAAGGCGTCGTCGGACAACTCGATCCCGGCGGCGCCGACGTTCTCCTCCAGGTGCGCCACCGAGGAGGTGCCCGGGATCGGCAGCATCACCGGGGAGCGGCGCAGCAGCCACGCCAGGGCGAGCTGGGCGGGTGTGGCCCCGTGCTCGCGGGCGGCCACGTCCAGCGGGCCGCCCGGCCGGGCCAGCTCTCCGGTGGCCACCGGGAACCACGGGATGAAGGCGACGCCGTTGCGCTCGGCGTACTCCAGGACGTCCTCGGACCTGCGCTCGGCGAGGTTGTAGAGGTTCTGCACGGAGACGATCCCGGTGATCGCCCGGGCCTCCTCCAGCTCCGCCACCGACACCTCGGACAGGCCGATGTGGCGGATCTTCCCCTCATGCCGCAGCTCGGCCAGCACGCCGAGCTGGTCGGCGAGCGGCACCTGCGGGTCGATCCGGTGCAGCTGGTAGAGGTCGATGCGTTCGACGCCCAGGTGCCGCAGGCTCAGTTCGGCCTGCTGGCGCAGGTACTCGGGGCGGCCGACGGGCGTCCAGATGTCGGGGCCCTGCCGGGTCAGGCCGCCCTTGGTGGCGATGACCAGGTCGTCGGCGTAGGGGTGCAGTGCCTCGCGGATGATCTGCTCGCTGACGAACGGGCCGTAGGAGTCCGCGGTGTCGATGAAGTTCACGCCGAGCTCGACCGCGCGGCGCAGCACCCGGACGGCCTCGGCGCGGTCGCGGGGCTCGCCCCAGATGCCCGGGCCGGTCAGGCGCATGGCGCCGTAGCCGAGCCGGTGGACGGGCAGGTCGCCGCCGATGGCGAAGGTGCCGCTCGCGGCGGCGGGGCGCCCGGCGGAAGTGGTGCTCACGGTGGTCGCGTCCTCTCGTGGGGGTTGCGTCGCGGTTGCGGACAACCGGGCCGGGCGGAGATCCATTCCCGCTCCGGCGCGCGGGTCGCCTGCCCGCGACCCGCCACCCCACGCGCCAAGAGCTCCTGACAGAGTGAGCGCCCGGCCCGCGACGCCTGGCACCGCACCTCGCCGTGTTGTCGGGATCGTCCGAGTACGCCCAGTACGAGGACGACCCTCCGCCTTGCGATGCACGGCACCAGCTTCGCTGCGCTCCGCCTCTGCTCTGATGACGTCCTGCGGATGCAGAGCCCCCGCGGGCTGATCGACCGCCTACTCTGCCGGGAGCTCTACTGGCCCACCCGCCCGTCGATCCGCTCGCGCAGCAGGTCGGCGTGGCCGTTGTGCCGGGCGTACTCCTCCACCATGTGCACCAGCAGTTCGCGCAGCGACATCGGCCCGTGGCCGGGGATGTCGACGGTGGCGCCGAGATCGGGCGACTGCGCCACGAAGCGGTCCGCGAACGCGATCTCGGCGCGCCACTTCTCCCACGCGTCGGCGACGACGTCCGGGTCGGGCACCGCGCCGTCGAACTCCCCGTCCGGTTCGCTCGGCGAGCAGAACAGCGGCGGGACGTCCTGCCCGGCGAACCTGCGCCGGAACCAGATCCGCTCCACCTCGGCCATGTGCCGTACCAGTCCCAGCAGGGACAGCGTGGAGGGTTCCACCGAGCGGCGCGCGAGGGCCGCGGCGTCCAGCCCGGCGCACTTCAGCTCCAGCGTGAGGCGCTGGTAGCGCAGGAACTCCATGAGCGTGGCGCGTTCGTCGCCCAGTGAGGGCCCGTTCTCCCGGGGGTCGTCCTCGGCGGGCAGGAACATGTCGGCTCTGGGGCGGGGGTCACTCATGGCGGCCATCATGGGTGCCGTGCCCGCCGGACCGCCACGGGTTTTCCCGGGGCCCCGGCAATCGCCGGGCGCCCCGGTCCTGGGATCAGCGGACCCTGGATAGGCCACGCGCCGCCGCGCATCCTGGGCGGGTGGACCGCACCGGACTCGCCGACTTCCTGCGCCGCGCCCGCGAACGGCTCGCGCCCGCCGACGTCGGACTCCCCTCGGGCGCGCGCCGCCGCACCCCGGGGCTGCGCCGCGAGGAGGTGGCCTGGCTCGCGGGGATGTCCGCGGACTACTACCGGCGGCTGGAGCAGGCCCGCGGGCCGCGCCCGTCCGGGCGGATCCTGTCCGCGATCGCCCGCGGGCTGCGGCTGACCGGCGAGGAGCGGGACCATCTGTTCCGCCTCGCCGGCGAGGAACCGCCGCGTGACCGGTGGCTGGACGCCCATGTGCGGCCCGGGCTGCTGCTGATCCTGGACCGGCTGGACGACACCCCCGCCCAGGTGATCGGCTACGCGGGGGACGTGCTGGCGCAGAACCCGATGTCCGCGGCCCTGTTCGGGGACCTCACGGCGCGGCCGCCGGAGGAGCGCAACATCGCGGTGCGGTTCTTCACCGACCCCGCGGCGCGCGCCCTGTTTCCTCCGGAGGACCTCGCCGGGCACGCCCGGCGGCACGTCGGCGATCTGCGGGCGGTGCTCGCCGCCCGGCCCGGCGACGCCCATGTGGCCCGGATCGTGCGCCGGCTGCGCGGCGGCAGCGCCGAGTTCGAGCGGCTGTGGTCCGGGCCCGGGCCGGGGGTGTGCCGCCAGGACACCGTGCGCGTCCGGCATCCGGTGGTCGGGCCGCTGGAGCTGCGGCGGGAGGTGCTGCTCAGCGGGGAGGACGAGCAGCGGCTGGTCGTGCTCACGGCGCGGCCCGGCGGCGAGTCCCACGAGCGGCTGCGGCTGCTGCGGGTGGTCGGTCTGCAGGACTTCGGCGGCGGTGGCTGAGCGGCCGGTGCGGCGGCCCGGCCGCTCGGTCGCCGGACCGGGTCAGCCGCTCGCGGCGCGGTGGCGTTTGCCGCCGGTGCGGAAGGCGTGGATCGGGTGGCCCTGGTCCTCGGCGGCCTGGACCACGACCTCCCAGCTGAGCGTCCGGCCGCCGATGGCGAAGACCGGTCCGGCCGTGCGGTCGCCGACCACCTCGTGCAGCAGGGCGGCGGCCCGTTCGCTCAACGGCACCCGGACGCCCGGCCCCGCACCGCCCTGGGTGATGACCAGTTCCGCCGCGTCGAAGCGGACGTCCCGCACGTCGAGCGCCAGCAGGTCGAGGACCCGCACGCCGTCCTCCCACAGCAGCAGCCACAGCGCCCGGTGCACGACGGGGATGGCCTCGTCGGCGAGGAGTTCCTCCAGCCGGGCGCTGGTGATGATCGGATCGGCCGTGAGTGACATGGCCCCGCAGCATGCCGCCCGGATCACCTGAGTGAACAGGCCTGGAGACGAACGCAACCAATTCGTGACCATTTCCGCGGCCGATTCTCGCCCTGGAGGACTCCAGGCGTTCGCTCTTTTCGCTGCCTTGACGCTCGTTTCAGGTGTAATTGATTGCCAGGACAATCGATTCGCGCGTAGCGTCTGCATAATCGATTCCCTCAGGAGGTAGGCATGGCCATCGACCGGGACCGGCTGCGGCACCTGCTCGCCCGCGAGACGTCACAGGCCGCCGCGCGCAACCCCCGCTCCCACGCCGCCTACCAGGCGGCCGGCCACCTCTTCGGCCGGGTGCCGATGACGTGGATGAACAAGAACGCCGCGGCCTTCCCGCTCTACCTGCGCGGAGCGCGCGGGGCCCGGGTGGAGGACATCGACGGGCACGCGTACGTGGACTTCTGCCTCGGCGACACCGGCGCCATGGCGGGCCACTCCCCCGCGCCGGTCGCCGCGGCCGTGGACCGCCGCTACCGGGAGCAGGGCGGCGCCACCGCGATGCTGCCGACCGAGGACGCCGAGTGGGTCGGCGCCGAGCTCACCCGCCGCTTCGGGCTGCCCCGCTGGTCGTTCTCCCTGACGGCCACCGACGCCAACCGCTGGGCCATCCGGCTGGCCCGCGCCGTCACCGGCCGCCCGAAGATCCTGGTGAACAGCTACTGCTACCACGGCAGCGTGGACGAGTCGCTGATCGTCACCGGCCCCGACGGCCGCGGCACCGCCCGCCCGGGCAACGTCGGCGCGCCCTGCGACGTGACGCTGACCAGCCGGGTCGCCGAGTTCAACGACCTGGCCGGGCTGGAGCGGGAGCTGGCGCACGGCGACGTGGCGGCGGTGCTGATGGAGCCCGCGCTGACCAACATCGGGATCGTGCTGCCGGAGCCCGGCTACCTCGACGGCGTCCGGGAGCTGACCCGCGCGCACGGCACGCTGCTGATCAACGACGAGACCCACACCTTCTCGGCCGGCCCGGGCGGCTGCACGGCCGCGTGGGGCCTGAGCCCGGACATCCTCACCATCGGCAAGGCGATCGGCGGCGGCATCCCGGCCGGCGCCTACGGGCTGTCCGCCGAACTCGCCGACCGGCTGCTGGGCCGCGACGACCTGGACCTCGTCGACATGGGCGGCGTCGGCGGCACCCTGGCCGGCAACGCCCTGTCCGTCGCCGCCATGCGCGCCACCCTGGAGGAGGTCCTGACCGACGAGGCGTTCACCGCCATGGACGCGCTGTCGGCGCGTTTCGAGGCGGGCGTGCGCGGCGCCCTGGACGCCTTCGGACTGCCCTGGTCGGTCAGCCGCCTGGGGGCCCGCACCGAGTACCGCTTCACCTCCCCGGCGCCCCGCGACGGCACCGCGTCCGCCGCGAGCGCCGACGCCGAACTGGAGGACTTCCTGCACCTGTGGATGGCCAACCGCGGCGTCCTGCTGACCCCGTTCCACAACATGGCGCTGATGTGCCCGGCCACCACCGAGGCGGACGTCGACACCCACACCGCCCTGTTCACCGCGGCCCTGGCCGAGCTCACCGGCGCGCAGGACTGACAAGCTGGGCCCGTGGACGACATCGACCGCGCGATCCTGCGCGAACTCCAGACCGACGGCCGCATCCCGTACGCCGAACTCGGCCCGCGGGTGGGCCTGTCCGCCTCCGCGGCCCGGCAGCGCCTGCAACGCCTCATCGACAGCAAGGTCGTGCAGGTCGTCGGCGTCACCGATCCCATGGCGATGGGCGGGCAGGCCATGGCGCTGCTCGGCGTCACCGTCGACGGCGATCCGCGGGCCGTCGCCGACGCGCTGGCCCGCTGCGAGGAGGTCATCTACACCGTCCTGACCGCGGGGATCTTCCACCTGTTCACGGAGGTCGTCTGCCCCTCCCCGGCCGCGCTGCTGGACTTCGTCAACGACGTGGTCCGGCCGATCGACGGGGTGGCCGCGGTGCAGCAGTTCCCCTACTTCGCCATCCACACCCACCGCTTCCTGTGGAACGTGGGGTGACGCCCGCCCCGGTGACGGCACCCTGACCGGGGGCGGGCGGGTGCGCGGCCCGCGCCGGTGCCACCGATACTTGCCCGAGGACGGCAGCGGGCCGTCCCGGGTATGGAGGTGGGCGGTGGGTTTCGCGACGCTCGCGGTGGTCTCGCTGGTGGCGCTGCTGGGCCCGCTGCTCGCGCTGCCGCGGCGCTGGCACCTGCCCGTCGTGGTGGGTGAGCTGGCCGCCGGGGTGCTGCTCGGGCCGAGCGCGGCGGGCCTGCTGCACGCGGGTGACCCGGCGTTCGCCTTCCTGGCCGACCTCGGCTTCGCGTTGATCATGTTCGTGGCGGGCTCGCACGTGCCGGTGCGCAACGCCAATCTGCGGTCGGGGCTGCGCGCGGGCGCCTGGCGCGCCCTGGCGGTGGCGGTGGTCGCGGTGCCGGCCGCCTACGCGGTGGCGCGGCTGTTCGGCACCGGGCACGGCGCGCTGTACGCGGTGCTGATGGCCTCCTCGTCCGCCGCCCTGGTGCTGTCGATCACCGGGCCGCTGGGACTGGGCGGCCCGAAGGTCCTCCAGATGCTGCCGCAGGTCGCCCTCGCGGACACGGCGTGCATCGTGGCGCTGCCACTGGCCATCGACCCGGGCCGGGCGGGGCCGGCCGCGCTCGGCACCCTGGCGGTGCTCGGCAGCGCGGCGGTGCTCTTCGTGGTGCTGCGGCACTTCGAGCGCAACGGGGTGCGGCGGCGGCTGCACCAGGTCTCCGAGCAGCGCGGGTTCGCCCTGGAACTGCGCATCAGCCTGGCGATCCTGTTCGCGCTCGCCGCGCTCGCGGTGCGCACCCAGGTGTCGATCATGCTGGCCGGGTTCTGCTTCGGCCTGGTGGTGGCCGCGATCGGTGAACCCAGGCGGCTGGCACGGCAGTTGTTCGCGGTGACCGAGGGCTTCCTCGGCCCGCTGTTCTTCGTCTGGCTGGGTGCCTCACTGGACCTGAGCGGGCTGGCCCGGCGGCCCTCGTTCATCCTGCTCGGGCTGGCGCTGGGCGCCGGCGCGGTGCTGGTGCACGTCACGATGCGGCTGACCGGTCAGCCGCTGCCGCTGGGCGCGCTGGCCGCCGCGCAGGTCGGGGTGCCGGTGGCGGCCGCCACGCTCGGCACCCAGCGGGGGCTGCTGCTGCCGGGCGAGGCGGCGGCGCTGATGCTGGGGGCGCTCGTGACGATGGCGGTCGCGGCGCTGGCCGGGGGATGGGCCGTCCGGGCCGGGCTGAGGTCGTGAACCGGCGGGCGTCCTTCACCAGCGCGGTGGCGTGCGCGGGAAGCGGGCCATCGGGCCGAACGGCCGGTCGGTGATCGCGGCACGGTGGGTGAGCCAGCCGAGCAGCGCCAGGCTCCCGGCGGCGATGACCAGGTAGCCGGCGAAGGTGCCGGCGCTGTCCCACAGCGCGTGCAGCACCACCACGGCCGCGAACACCGCCACGAACCGCCGCACCCCGCGCCCGCTCCAGCCCTCGGCGTGCGCGGTCCACAGCGCGGCGGCCGCCGCGCCCGTCCACGCCATGTGGCCGGCCGGGCTCAGCAGCCCGCGCAGCACCAGCAGATCCTCCACCGCGACGATGTCACCGCGGCTGCGGACCAGCGCGACGAACGCGTACCCCATCGTCTCCAGCGCGGCGAACCCCGCCCCGGAGGCGACGCCGATGAGTATGCCGTCCGACGGCCGCCGGTAGCGCGTCAGCAGCAGCACACCCAGCGGCACCGCCAGCTTGGCGGCCTCCTCGATGAGCGCGACGGCGGTCATCGGCAGGACGCCCAGCCGCAGCAGGGTGTGGAACTCCAGCACCCCCGCCACCACGGTGCCGATCACCCCGCCGAGCAGCGCGGTACCGAACACCACACCGGCCGGAACGTCGTACGGCAGCCGCCGTCCCGCGACGAACAGCACGAACGCGAACGGCACCACGGACGCGCCGAGCAGGATCACCGAGGGCAGGAAGTTCGGGTCGGCGGTGTCCACCAGCGCCTGCTGGTCGACGAAGAACAGCACCAGACCCAGCACGAGCGCTCCGGCCCAGGCATGACGGCGCATCGGCTCCCCTTGTCCCCTTGTCCTCTTGCCCTCGTCGAACGGCCCGCCGCTGTCCGTGACACGGACCGGCCGGGCATCCGGCGGCCGTCTACCCGGTGTGCCGTCCGCGCACACCGTGCGGCCCCCGGCGCGCCCCCTCCGCCTCCGCGACGAACTCCCGCACCAGCGCGGCGACCTCGGCGCCGTGGCGCAGCAGCGCCGACCAGTGGGTGGCGTCCATGGTGCGCCGCCGCAGCGCGGGCGCCCACCGCTCCAGGCCCTCGGCCAGGGCCGGGCGCACATAGTGATCCCGCGTCAGGGACACCAGGAGCACCGGGACGGTGGTGGCGCGGTGCCGGGGGCGCAGCGCCCGGGGCAGCATGTTGGCGCGGTACAGGCGGATCCCGCGGATCGCGTCGGTCCGCAGGGTGGGCTGCGGGTGGCCGGGCCGTCGGGGGACGTCCTCCAGGCGCCGCAGCAGGCTTCCCCAGCGCCGGGCGAGGCCGAACCGCCAGGCGGCGGGCGCCAGGAACGGCAGCTGGAAGACGGCGATGTACCAGGAGTGTGCCGTCTGGGTCAGGAGTTGGGCGAGGTGCCGCGGGGTGGGCCGGGCGAGGCGCTGCCGGCTCCAGTGCCCGACGTGGTCCAGGCAGGGGCCGGAGATCGTGGTGAAGGAGGCGATCCGGTCGGCCGCCCGCGGGTCGGTGACCGCCTCCCAGGACTGGATGGACCCCCAGTCGTGGCCCACGACGTGCACGGGCCGGTCCGGACTGACCGCGTCGGCCACCGCGAACAGGTCGTCGGCGAGCTGTTCCAGGCGCCAGCCGCCGGGGCCGGCGGGGGTCCCGGAGGCGCCGGCGCCGCGGACGTCGTAGCGGACCAGGTGGTGGCCGGGGGCGAGCGCGGCGCACACGTCGTCCCACACGCGGTGGGTGTCCGGGTAGCCGTGGACGAGCAGCACGGCCGGGTCGGCCGGGTCGCCCTGCTCGTAGACCGCCAGCGGGACGCCGCCGGAGGTCACCGTGCGCCGCTGCTCGCGGGTGCCGGAGCCGTGGGACATGCCGGTCCTCTCGTCGTGTGCCACCTCCTCTTACCGAGGGTTACTCAACAGTAGGGACTCTGGCCGCCACGTCAATGACTTGCCGGGGGCCCGTCCGCCGGCGAGGGCCGCGGGCCGAACTCGCGCATCGCGTCCGACACGATCGCGTCCAGCCGGGCGTGGTGGGCGCCGCGCCAGTACACCTGGCCGCACTCGGCGCACTGCGCGAAGGCGTCGTAGGAGCGCGCGGTGCCGCCGTGCAACTCCCCGTGCACCGCGTCCTTCCCGGTCTCCCGGAGCGTTCCGTTGCAGGCCGTGCAGCGGGTCCACGGGGCGAGCGGGGGCGCGAACCGGGACAGCACGTCCCGGAGTTGCTCGGCGGGGCGGTGACTGTAGACATAGGCGCCGGCCCACAGTTCGCGGCGGCGCAGCAGTCCGCGGTCCCGGGAGAGCATCACCCGCCGCTCGGCCGCCGAGCGCGCGGCCAGCGCCGCGTCGCCGATGTCCGGGCTCTCGTACGCGGCGTCGACGCCCAGCAGCCGCAACCGCCGCGCCAGGGTGCCCAGATGGATGTCGAGCAGGAACCGGGGCGGCCCCGGCAGCCGCTGCGGCCGGGCCACCGGGTGCACCGCGATCCGTTCGCCGGGCCCGGGCAGATGGGAGGCGGGCACCCGCCTTCCGTCCGCCAGCAGCGCCCCGACCTCGGTGAGCGGGACCCCGAGTGACTCCACCACGTGGCCGAGCGTCGAGACGCCGTCGGCGCGTACCGCCGCCTGTCCGGCCCGCAGCCGCGCGGCGACGAAGACGTGCAGTTCGGGGGCGAAACCGACCGTGATCTCCGGGGTGTCCACGCGCTCAGCATGCCAGCGCGGGACAGGCCCCGGCCAGCGCTTTCCCCGCCGCCGGGTACGGGTCAGACGGTGTCCGCGTCCGGCAGCCAGCGCAGCGCGAACCACAGCTCCATGCGCACGTCGGCGTCGGCGAGGTCGGCGTCCAGCAGGCCGGCGATGCGGGTGATGCGCTGGCGGACGGTGTTGCGGTGCAGTTGGAGCGCCGTGGCGGTGCGGTCCCAGCTGCCGTGCAGGGCGAGCCAGACCCGCAGGGTCTCCAGCAGGACCGGCCCGCCGGGCGGCCCGGCGTCGGCAAGCGGCGCGAACCGGGCGCGGGCCAGGCTCTCCGCGTCGGCGGGACGGACCAGGCCGTGCAGACTCAGGCTCCGGCCCGGGTGGCGGGCCACCGGGGCACCGGTGGCCAGGGCACGGGCCAGTTCCCGTGCCGCCTGCGCGTCGGCCAGCGGCAGGTCGGCAGCCGGGAGGGGCGCGCTCAGGCCCAGCGTCCAGCCGAGCCGGGCGACGGCCGGCGACGGCTCCCCCGGCCCGTCCGGTCCGCACGGGATCAGGGCCCGCAGCGTGGTGTCCTGGACGTCCAGATGCCCGGTGCCCAGCGCGGTGCCGAGCGCGGCAAGGTGGACCTGCGGTTCGGCGGTGGCCGGCGTGCCGGTCGCCGGGCCGGTGCGGTGCCCATGGACGACGGTCCAGCGGCGCTCGGCCGCCTCGGCCGGGGCGTCCGGGGTGTCCGGGGTGTCCGGCTGGAGCAGCGGGGTGACGTCCTCGGCGGTGGCGCCGAGCATCAGCCGGACCAGCGCAGCCGCGCTGCGGAAGTCCCCGCCGAGGGCGTGCCGCGGATCGGTGAGCAGGGCGAGCAGGACGGCGGCGACCGAGGTGACGGAGCGTTCCACCGCGCCGAGCGGGCTGCCGGTGGCCAGGCCGAGGGCGAGGGGGGTGCGGGTGGTGTCGCCGGACGGTACGGCGTGCACCACCAGGTGGATGCCCGCCAGGTGCTCGGCGGCGGCCGCCGGCGCCCGGCCGGCGGGGGCGGTGCCGTCCGCGGGCTGCCGGCGCGCCACGGTGCGGGCGGCCAGGGCGCGCAGCCGCTCCCCGGCGGGTTCTGCGGGGCGGCCGCCGGCGGCGAACAGCTCCTCGCCATGGGCGTCCAGCAGCACCACCCAGGCGCCGAGCCGCACGGCGACCTGCCGCAGCACGGCCTCGACGGCGTCCGGGCGGGCGGCGGCCGTGGCCAGCGCGGCCTGGGCCTCCGAGACGCGCCGCAGATCGCGGTTGCGGGACTCGACGAGGGCGAGATGGGCGGCGCGGGCCACGGCGACGAACGGGGTGTGCGGCGGGACCCGCAGCAGCGGCATGCCCCGCCGGTCGCAGGCGGCGACGAGCGCGGGCGGCACCTCGGTGTGCACCGGTGCGACGCCGAAGGCCAGCGCGGCGACCCCGGCCTCGGAGATGCGGCGCACATAGGCGTCGATGCCCTCGTCGGTGCCGGGGAAGTGGACGCCGGCGGTGAGCAGCAGTTCGCCGCCGAGCAGGTAGCGTGCCGGGTCGTCGAGCTCGCTGGCCTGGACCATACCGATGGGCCGGTCCTCCGCGGGGCCCGCGATGTGCCGCAGGCCGAGGCCGGGGCGGTGCAGCAGGGTGCTGAGCGGGATGGTGGCGGTCCCGGGCACGGGTGCGTACGGCACCGGCCGGTTCGGCTCGGTCATCACTGCCCCTCCACTCCTGCGCGATCACCCCCTTACCCGCCACGACCCATGGTTTCGTCCATCGGCGTTCAGCAGATTCAGCGAAACCTACACTTCTACGTCACTTTTCAGCTAGCTACTGTCACGCCATGCCCAGCACCGGTCCGCGTGGTCCATCCGTTTTCCGCCACGCGCTCCGCTGGGGGCCTCGCCGCGTTCCCCCGCGCGGGGCCACCGCCGCACCAGAAGTTGATCCGCGGCGACCGAGCTTGTAACGAGCGGCATCGACAGTCGATCCGTGCAGTGCACAGCGGCCAAGGAGGCACCGGAGATGGTCCAGGCAGACGACACGGCGACCGCGGGAACGGATCGGTCGGGCGGACCTCCACGGGTGGAGACCCGGTCGATCGACTGGGTGCCCGACGACGAACGGCACGGCAGGGTGTGGCACCAGGCACCGCTGTGGTTCCTCGGCAACTTCCAGTACTTCACGGTGGCGCTCGGCTTCATCGGCCCCTCGCTGGGGCTGCCGCTGGGGCCGACCGTGCTCGCCGGGGTGCTCGGCATCGCGGTGGGCACGCTGTTCATGGCCTTCCACGCCTCGCAGGGCCCGGTGCTCGGCCTGCCGCAGATGATCCAGTCGCGGGCCCAGTTCGGCTACCGCGGTGTGGTGGTCGTCCTGATCGCCACCCTCTTCACCTACCTCGGCTTCAACGTCGCCGACCAGGTCCTGCTCTCCCAGGGGCTGTCCGGCGTCTTCTCCCTGAACGCGACGGCCGTCGCGGTCGGCTGCGCCCTCGTCGCCGTGGTCCTGGCGATCTACGGCCACGACTGGCTGCACCGGGTCTTCCGGATCCTGCTGTACGTCTCGCTGCCCCTGGTCGTGGTCCTCACCGCCGGGGTCCTCACCGGGCACGCCGGCGGGCACCCCTCCCACCAGCACCTGGCCTTCACCTGGACGGCGTTCTTCGCCCAGTTCTCCGCGGCGGCGGCCTACAACATCACCTACGCGCCCTACGTCTCGGACTACTCGCGCTACCTGCCCCGCACCGCCTCGGCCCGCGCGCTGATCGCCTCGGTGTTCTTCGGCGCCTCCGGTTCGGCGGTGTGGCTGATCGCCCTCGGCGGCTGGCTGGCCATCCGGCTCGGCGTCAGCGACGGGCTGGTGGGCCTGCGTCAGGCCGGCGACGCCGTGGTGCCGGGCCTGGGCGCCGCGGTCGCCGCCCTGTCCGCCCTCAGCCTGATCGCCACCATGGGCATGAACGCCTACGGCGGCATGCTCAGCGTCCTGACCGCCGTCGACTCCCTGCGCCCCCTCACCCCCACGCCGCGCGCCC
This sequence comes from Actinomycetota bacterium, assembly GCA_048498775.1. Taxonomy (GTDB): domain Bacteria; phylum Actinomycetota; class Actinomycetes; order Streptomycetales; family Streptomycetaceae; genus JBEHXI01. The sequence continues at coordinate 99,252 of JBEHXI010000001.1, forward strand.
GCATCGTCACCATCTGCGCGCTGGGCGTGGTGTGGTACACCGCCGCCTCGCTGATCTCCGCGGACGCCGTCACCACCGTCTTCACCGCGCTGACGCTGATGCTGTACCTGCTGGTGCCGTGGACCGCGACCAACCTGGTGGACTTCTTCCTGGTGCGGCGCGGGCACTACGCGGTGGCCGACCTGTTCACCCCGTCCGGCATCTACGGGGCCTGGGCGTGGCGCGGCCTGACCGCGTACGCGATCGGCATCGTCACCGAGATCCCGTTCATGGTCCTGCCCGACCTGGGCGGCTGGTCCTACACCGGGCCCCTGGCCGGGCAGCTCGGCGGGACCGACATCGCCTGGCTCGTCGGACTGGCCACCACCTCGCTGGCGTACCTGCTGCTGGCCCGCTCCCGCGACACGGCCCACGAACACGCGGCCGTGGCCCGCAGCGAACAGCAGCTGGCCGCCTCCTGACCCTCCGGCGTGCCCGGCCCGGACCGTGCGAGCGGACCGCGCCGGGCACGCCGGTCAGTGGTGTTCCAGCACCTCGGCGGGGCTCAGGGACCGGCGGGTCAGCGCCCGGGCCACGTCGGTGGGGCGGACCCGGTGCAGATCGGTGTAGGCGCGCAGCACCGCGGCCGCCTCCGGGATCCCGATGCCCGCGTACTGGGCGATCATGCCCTTGGCCATCTCCAGCTCCGCCTTGGCCGACACCATGCTCTGCACCCGGGTGAGGATCTCCTCGGTCCGCGCCGGCTGCTCCGTCCACTGCAGCAGGGCGACCGCCGTCACGTCGGCAAGCGCCTGGCCGAGCTGCCGGTCGACCTCCGGCAGCTCGCCGGCGGACGCGCGGAAGAAGTTCACCGCGCCGAGAGTCCGCTCGTGCAGCCGCAACGGGACGGCGTGCAGCGATCGGTACCCGGCCCGCAGCACGGGATCGACCAGCCGCGGCCACCGCTCCCGCTCCGCGGCGATGTCGGCGACGGCCACCTGGCTCCCGGTGCGGTGGCAGTCCAGGCACGGCCCGCTGCCGCTCTGCAACTGCAGCAGTTCCAGGAACGCCGCCTCCTCCGTGGAGGCCGCCATGGTCCGCAGCATGCCGCGGGCGTCGGTCACCATGACGGCGGCCGCGTCGATGTCCAGCAGGGACACGCAGTGCCCGACGAGGCGCTGGAACAGGCCGAGGGGGTCGAAGTCCTCGGAGAACGTGTCAGCCAGGCCCACGAACGCCGTGGCCAGCCGCTGTTCGCGGGTCATACTCGCCTCCTGCGTGCCGCGCTGGTGTCTGTTGTACCGGAATCGTGGTGGCCGGGAACCGGCTCTGCCCGGCGACGGTCAGTCACCGCAGCCGAAGTCGATCGTGCGGTCGACGACCTGCCGGGCGACCTCCGTCGCCGTACGGCCCAGGGCGAAGGCGCGGGCCCGCAGACGGGCCAGGGCCTCCTCGGCGTCGACATCCAGCTGCATCATGATCATCCCGGTGGCCTGGTAGACCTCCTCGTGGTCCGCCTCGGCCTCCTCCAGCCAGGGCAGCACGCCGTCCGCCTGGTCCGACTCCCGGTGCAGGGCCGTCACCGCGAGCGTCACCGCGTCGGCCACCAGCAGGGCGGTGCGGATCTGCCGGCCGTTCAGAGCGCCGGCCGTCGCCCGGTACAGGTCCAGTGTGCCAAGCGAGGTGACGGCACCCCCGAGCGGGATCGAGAAGACCGCCCGGGCACCGGCCGCCAGCGCCTGCACGGCGAACAGCGGCCACCGCCGCGCGTCCGGGCCGTCGGTGAGGTCGGAGGCCAGCACCGGGGCCCGGGCCGCGCCGGCCTGCACACCCGGCCCCTCCCCCAGGGTGTACTGGATCTCCGCCAGCCGGGCGGCCGTACGGTCGCTGGCGCACAGCGTGGCCCCCACCCCGGACCCGTCGCCCAGCACGGACACCGAGGCTCCGTCGATCGGCAGCAGCGTCGGGCAGACCTCGCACAGGCGGCCGGGCACCTGGGCGGGAGGCACTCCCCTCGCCCGCGCGGCCAGTTCGCCGGCCACCCGCCGGGCGTGGCGCGTCTCCTCGCCGGGGTCGCCCTCGTGGCCACCGGCACCTTCCCGGGCCACACACACCACCTTCTGTTCAGCTCGGCTCCCACCGCTCCCCCCGCGCACCGGAGCGGGCCGCGTTGAAGCGCTTCCGAGCGGACCGGTAACCGGCGGGCCGCCGGGTCAAACACCGTATCCCGGCCGCCGGTACGGTCCCGCCGGCGCACGGACGGCGGGACCGCGGGCGTCCGTCACGGCTGGGCGAGGATGTCCCCGATCCGGTGCGCGTAGACCACCCGCCCGCAGGGAGTGGGATCCGTGGCCGCGCACGAGGAGTTGTCGGTGTCGGAGCGGTGCTCGGACAGGGACCACAGCAGCGGGGGGTTGCCGGTGGCCTGGCCGTGCTCGACGTACAGGTCCTCCGCCCCGACCGCGGTGCGGATCTCGCCGCCGGTCAGGGTGAGCGTGCCGTCCGAAGCGGCGGTGGCGCGCCACAGGCCGGCGTCGCTGTACCCGTGGCTCTCATCGAAGTACCAGTGGCCCTGGTAGCGCGCCGCGCCCTGGGTCTGGTGCTGCGGCAGGGCGTAGGCGCTCAGGGCGGTCACGGTGCCGCCCGTGGACTGCAGCAGGCCGTCGGTGTCGTCGATGGGCAACGTCCCGACCCGGCCGTTGACGGTGTGGGTGGCGTCGGTGGTGCAGTACTCGCCCATGACCAACTGGGGCGGGGTGCTGCTGCGGTCGACCGACAGATACGACGCCTTGGGCGCGCCGGTGGCGACGCAGGTGCTCTCCGAGGAGCTGTTGGACTGCGTGGCGGCGAAGTCGTAGGACGTCACCTGCGGCAGGACGTAGCGGTAGCCGTAGCTGTACCAGACGTTGTTCTGCCGGCCGATCTGGCTGCCGTCCTGGATGTCGCTGGTCAGCCCGTCGGGGGTGGGGTCGTTGGTGGCGGGGTTCTGGTCCGGGTCGAGGTCCAGGATGTGCCGCAGGTCGAAGACGCGCACCCCGTGGAAGGTGTCGGCGACGTAGAGGTAGTACTTGTACCAGGCGATGCCGCCGGCGTGGATGTTGATCGCCTCGTACGAGATGTGGTTGTACGAGTTGTAGTACGGATACACCAGCAGGACGTGGCGGTACTTGCCGGTGTCCGGGTCGAGGAAGGACAGCCGGACGCCCTTCTCGTTGCAGGCGTTGGACGTCGGCGTCGGGCAGTAGGTGTTGTCGTCGTACCAGGCGGTCACGACGGGGCGCTTGGTGCCCCAGTACTCGTCGGCCTGGGCGTCGGAGACCCCGGTGATGGCCTGGGGGATCCACTCCTGGCTGACCGAGTCGCCGGAGTCCCAGCAGTACTTCACGGCGGGCGCGAGCGGAGCGACGCCGCCGTCGCCGCTGCCGAACGGGTCGGTGGTGCAGGCCGAACCGGTGGTGAAGGTGCGGTTGGCCTGATCCAGCAGGTTCTGCACGCCCTGGCTGGGCAGCGCGGCGCTCAGGTCGGAGACCCGGCCGCCGAGGTCCGTACCGGTCGTCAGATCGAAGCCGGAGGCGGCGACCGCGTCGGCCGCGGCCCGCGCGGGCGGGCCGAGCACCAGGGCGGCCAGCACGGCCGTGACGAGCGCGCCGGCCCAGCCGGCCCGCCGGAAGATCGATGACAGGGAGGTCTTCATCCTGGCCCTTTGGTCGGTGAGATGTCCGAGATCGTTCCTGGCGGGGGTGCGCCCCCACATGATCCCGTGGCCACCGGGCCGGCACCAGGGCGAGTCAAGCCACCGCCGGGCCGGCCGCCGGCCTCGTCACGCCCTGAGGTTCCGGGTCGACGTCGCCATGAGCCGGCGGCCGGACGGCTCTGCCGGCACCGCCCCCGTGTTCCCGGGCCGCCGGCGCAGGAGTCCGGCGGTCTCCCACGCCAGGGTGGCGGCGGCCACCAGCGACAGAAGCGTGTAGAAGACGAACAGCTTGCGCAGGTCGTCGAGGAAGTACCAGATCGACGCGGTGGCGGTGAACCAGAAGCCGACCAGTGCGCCGGCACGGCGCTCCCGGCCGCGTACCGCGCTGGTGAGGCAGCCGGCGGCGGCCAGTGCCAACAGCACGGCGATGGCGACGTACGAGCTGTCCCAGCCGGCGTCGGCGCGCCGCAGTGCGGAGTTGACCGCCACCGCCTCGGCCACCGGTCCCCAGCCCAGCGCGCACGACAGGCGGGCCGACCACGGCAGCGCCACCACGCCCAACAGGCCCGCAGCGGTGGCCACTTGGCCGAAGTGCGCGGTGTCCACCAGCTGGCCGCGTGCGCACAGCAGCGACAGCAGGCAGCCGAGCAGCGCCAGAGCGCGGTCGGCGGAAGGGCGCAGCGAGACGCGGAGCGCGTCCCGCGCGGCGGTCCGGCCGCGGGGCGGTGCGGCCGCGGGCCGGGGCATGTCCCGCACGGTCGGCGCGGATGCCTGTGCCAGGGCGTCGGCGAGTGCGGCGCGCATCTCTCCCGCGCCGGCGAACCGTTCCGCCGGGTCCTTGCGCAGGGCGCGCAGGATCACCGCCTCCACCGCCGGCGGTACCCCGGGGTGAAGCCGGGAGACCGGTTCGGGGTCGGCGTACAGGTGCTGGTGCATGACGGCGAAGGGCGAGTCGCCACCGAACGGGGGCCGCCCGGTCAGCAGTTCGTGCAGCAGGCACCCCATCGCGTACAGGTCGGCACGGTGGTCGATCTCCGCGCCGTTGATCTGCTCGGGCGAGAGGTAGGCGGGGGTGCCTATGGTGGCGCCGCTCCCGGTGATGCGGGTGGCGGTCTCGGTGAACGCCTTGGCGATGCCGAAGTCGAGGACCTTCACGGTGCCGGGTCCGGTGAGCATGATGTTGGAGGGCTTGACGTCCCGGTGCACGATTCCGCGTTCGTGGCTGTGCTGCAACGCGTCCAGTACCGCGCAGGCCGTGCCGATGGCGTCGGCGACGGGGAGCGGCCCCGGGCGCAGGGCCTCCGCGAGCGTGGTGCCCTGCACGTACTCCATGACCAGGTAGGGCCGCGGGCCGTCGGAATGCGATTCCTCGCCGACGTCGTGGACGGTGGCCACGGCCGGGTGGTTCAGCGCGGCGGCCGCGTGAGCCTCACGCCGGAAGCGTGCTCGCGCCTGCGGGTCGTGGGCCAGCTCCGAGGAGAGCAGTTTGACGGCGACGGTGCGGCGCAACTGCCGGTCCACCGCCCGGTGGACTGTTCCCATGCCGCCCCGCCCGAGTCTCTCGACCAGCTCGTACCGGCCGCCGAGGACCATGTCCCGCCCCACTTGACGCCTCCCCCGTGCATCGGAATCCCGGCGCAGCATACGGTGCGGCCCGGCGGGTCTCCCGAGCGGGCGGGTGAGCGCGGTGCCGGTCGTGGCCCGCGGCCGGTGCCGCCCCGCCCGGCCATGCCTGGCATACCGGTCCGCGATGCCGATCCGCCCGGCAATGCCTTGTCCGGGCCGCGGCGGCCTTTCTACGCTGCTGGCCGCCGCAGCATGGCGGCAGGGAACGAAAGGCGCACCCATGGGGCGATTGGCCGGGAAGGTCGCGTTCATCAGCGGCACCGGGGCGGGAATCGGCCGGGCCGCGGCCCAGGTGTTCGCGGCCGAGGGCGCGGCGGTCTTCGGCTGCGACATCGACGCGGACGCCGACGCGGAGACAGTGGACCTGGTCACGAGGGCCGGGGGCCGGATGCGGTCGGTGGCACCGGTGGACCTGTCCACCCAGGAGGGCGCCGCGGCCTGGATCGCGGCGGGCATCGAGGCGTTCGGGGGCCTCGACATCCTCTACAACAACGCCTCCGCGCTGCGGAACGGGCCGTTCGAGACCATGCCCGCCGAGGACTGGTACTTCACCCTCCGCAACGAGCTGGACATCCCGTACTTCTGCACGCAGGCGGCCTGGCCCCACCTGATCGCCCGGGGCGGCGGCGCCGTGCTCAACGTGGCGTCGGTGGCCGCGGTGCGCGGCGCGCCGTTCATGCCGATGGTGCCGCACGGCGCGGCCAAGGGCGGGGTGCTGGCGATGAGCCGGCATCTGTGCGCGGCCGGGGCACCCCACCGCATCCGGGTCAACACCGTCGCCCCGGGCATGACCCGCACCTCGGCGACCGCCCCGTTCCTGGACGACCCGGACGGGCCGCGGGCCGCGCTGGAGGCCCGCATCCCGGCCGGCCGGATCGGCGAGCCGGAGGACATCGCGCGGGTCGCGGCGTTCCTGTGCTCGGACGAGGCCGCGTTCGTCAACGGTGCCAACGTCATGGTCGACGGCGGCGACAGCGCGATGGCGGGCTGAGCCGTGACCGACCCGCGCACCCGCCTGGACCATGTCGGCGTCAACGTCCGCGACCTGACCGCCGCCACCGCCTGGTACACCGCCGCCTTCGGGCTCGACGGCGTCTTCGAGTTCCACCTGGAGGGCCCGGGACTGACCGGGGTGGTGCTGGAGCACCCGCGCGGCTGGCGGATCGAGCTGCTGCACCGCACCGGCTCCCGGCCCGGCCCCCGCGGCGCGGACCCCCTGGCCGCCGCGCTGCACGAGGGCTACGGGCACTTCGCGGTGACCGTGCCCCGGCTGCGCCCGCTCTACGACGCCCTGGTCGCCCACGGCGCCGGCGAGGTGATGGCGCCCGGCCCGTCCCCGGAACCGGGCGTGGACATGGCCTGGGTCAGCGACCCGGAGGGCAACCTCATCGAACTCATCGAACGCGACGACCAGGGGTGACGCCGGGACGTCGCCGTGCGGCCGTGCACGGCCGCGGGCGCGTCAGTCGTGCCGTGCGGGTGGCCGTGCGATGGATCCGGGATCTGGGCGAAGGAACTCGGTGAGCGCGGCGGTCAGGGCTTCGGGTGCCTGTTCGGCGACATGGTGCCCGGAGTCGATGCCGTGCCCGCGGACGTCGGTGGCCCACCGGCGCCAGATCGCGACGGGATCGCCGTACAGGTCTTCCAGGTCGTCCCGGAGCGACCAGAGGACCAGCGTCGGGCACGAGATGCGCCGGCCGGCGTCCCGGTCCGCCTCCTCGTGCCGCCGGTCGACGGTGAGGCCGGCGCGGTAGTCCTCGAGCATCCCCCGCACCACGTCTGGGTCGCGGGTGGCCTGGCGCCATTCCGCGTGGTTCTCCGGTCCCATGACGTCCGGATCACCGCGGTACCAGCTGTCGGGATCGGCGGTGATGACCCGTTCGGGGATGCCGGGTTGCGCGAAGAAGAACCAGTGCCACCACTGGGTGGCGAACTCGGCGGTGATCCGCGACAGATGCTCGGTCAGGGGCAGGCAGTCGGCGAACACCACCCGGGAGACGGCCTCGGGGTGGTCGAGGGTGAGGCGCAGCGCCACGCCGCCCCCGCGGTCGTGCCCGACGAGCGCGAACCGCCGGTGTCCGAGGTGCCGCAGCACGGCCACGACGTCACCGGCCACGGCACGCTTGGAATAGCCCGAGTGGTCCGCGGTGAACGCCGGCCCTCGGGAGCGCCCGTAGCCGCGCAGGTCCGGGCAGACCACCGTGTGACCGGCCGCCACGAGCCGCGGAGCGACCCGATGCCAGGTGGCCGACGTGCGGGGATGACCATGCAGCAGCACCACCGGTGGCCCCTGACCGCCGAAGCGGACGAAGAGGGACGCCTCACCGACATCGACCTGCGCCTCCTGGAATCCCTCGAACACCCAAGACCTCCTTCGGACCCGGCTCGCGCGTCGCTTCCCGCCGGCGGCGCGACGCCGGCACTTCCTCCTGCCCCGGCCCGCAACGGACATGCGCGTGGCGGAGGGAGAGGGGCACGAGGCCCCGGCCGTCCGGCGCACCGCCGGGGACACCGCACGCGCGCGATCAGAGCTCCGCGCCGGTGCCGGCCGCCGCGGCCAGGGCGTCGGTGATGGCCTTGACCCCGCCGTGCGCGGCGTAGCCGCCGTCCACGGTGATCTCGGCGCCGGTGGTGTAGCCGGACTCGTCGGAGATCAGGTGGACGACCAGCGGGGCCACGTCCTGCGGGCGGCCGGCCCGGCCCAGCGGGGTCATCTGCAGGTGGGCGCGCCGGAAGACCGGGTTGGCGTCCGCCATCAGCGGCGTCTCGATCAGCCCGGGATGGACGATGTTGACGCGGATGCCGCGCGGCGCCAGTTCCAGGGCCGCCACCCGCGTCAGGCCGCGCAGCGCCCACTTGCTCGCGGTGTACGGGAGCGCGTGGTGGGCGGTCAGGCCCGCCACCGAGCCGATGTTGACGATGGAGCCGCCGTCCGTCATCAGCGGGGCGATCGCCTGGATGCCGAGCAGCGGCCCGGTGGTGTTGACGGCCCAGGCGCGGTCCCAGTCGGCCAGCTCCACCTCGCCCAGGCGGGCGCGTACCGGGATGCCGGCGTTGTTGACCAGGCCGTGGACGGGGGCGTGGTGCCCCTCCAGCCAGGCGGCGAGGGACGCCCACTGCTCGGGGCTGGTGACGTCGAGGTGGCGGTAGTCGACCGTCAGGCCCTCGGCGCGCAGCGCGGCGGCGAGGCGCTCGCCGGCCTCGTCCCGCACGTCCGTGGCGACGACGGTGGCGCCCTCCCGGGCCAGCGCCTCGGTCTCGGCCGCTCCCTGGCCCTGCGACGCGCCGGTGACGACGACGGTGCGGCCGGCGACACGCTTGCGGCTCACGTTTCCTCCTGCGGGTTCCGGGCGGGGGCCGTCCGACTGGTCCTCCTGCGCCCCCGCACCGAACCTAGGAGGCGCGGACCAGCGCCGGAAATTCACAGTCCGGATGGCTGCCATCCGCCGAGGGGGCCGCGTCCAGGTCGGCGCCCACCCGGCGGATGGTCTCGCGCAGCCAGGCGTGCCCGGGGTCGGCGTGCCGGTTGTGGTGCCAGTACAGCGCCTCGACCAGCGGCACGTCGGGGAACGGTGTGGGGACGACGACGCAGCGGGTGAAGTGCTCGAAGCGGCGGGCGAGGCGCTCGGGCACCACGGCGACCATGTCGGTGCCGGGCACCAGGAACGGCAGCACGCTGAAGCCGGGGGCGCTGACCTGGACCTTGGGGGTGATGCCCAGGGTCTCCAGCTGGCGGGCGGCCGGGGTCGGGCTCTTGCCGAACGAGGCGGTGGCGTGCGGCATGTCCGCCAGGTCGCGCAGGCTCAGCCCGCCGTCCCGCAGCCGCGGGTTGTCGCGGTCGAGGATGCAGACGAACCGGTCGTGCATCACCGCCTCGCTCACCCCGGGCAGCTGGTAGCCCAGCGGGGCCAGCATCAGGTCGTGGCGGCGCAGATGGGTCTCGTTCTCCGGCTGGCCGTGCACCAGGGGGTGGAAGTCGATCCGCACCCCGGGCGCCTCCTCGGAGATCACCCGCAGCAGCGGCTGGACGAGCACCGTCATCATGTAGTCCGACATGACCACCGAGAAGCGCTGCAGGCTGCGCGCCGGCTCGAACTGCTTGGTCAGGGAGAGCGCCTCGGCCGCCTTCTGCAGCGTCTCGCGCACCAGCGGCAGCAGGCGCTCGGCCAGCGGCGTCAGCTCGTACTCGCGGCCCACCCGGACCAGCAGCTCATCGTTGAAGTGGCGCCGCAGCCGGGCCAGCGAGCCGCTCATCGCCGACTGGCTGGTGCACAGCCGCAGACCGGCGTGGGTGACGTTGCGGTCCTCCAGGAGCGCTTCGAGCGCCACCAGCAGGTTGAGGTCGATCGCTCCCAGCCCCATGGGCACGTTCCTTCCGGCAGGGGTGTCCGATGACGTCGGCGATGTGGTGAAACGCGACTGTAACCAGGGCCTTCGGTGCTGGGAAGGCTTGTGGTGTCACGGAGCGGAACGCCTCGGCCCGCGCGATGGCAGGCATCGCGCGGGCCGATGGCGCTCCGGTCACGGGCGGGGGGTGCGGCCCCGGGCGCGGGCGCGCGGCAGGTAGGCGTCCGCCCGCCCCGGCAGCACCCGGTTGCTGACGGTGCCGATGCCCTCCACCGCCAGGGTCACCTCGTCGCCGGGGCGCAGCGGCGCGGGGACGCGGCGCCCGGCCCGGCCCCAGTGCTCGGCGAGCGCGCCCCAGCCGCAGGTGCCGGAGCCGAGGATGTCGCCGGGGCGCACCCAGGCGTCGCGGGAGGCGTAGGCGATCATCTCCTCGAACGTCCAGGAGGCGTTGGCGAGGGTGTCGCGGCCGATGAGCTCGCCGTTGAGGGTGACCGTCATCTCCAGGTCGAGGTAGCCGTCCGGGCCGCGCCGGTGCTCCACCTCGTCGGCGGTGACCAGCCAGGGGCCGAGGGTGTTGGCGAAGTCCTTGCCCTTGCTGAAGCCCAGGCCCAGTTCGCGTTCCGGTTTCTGCAGGTCGCGCGCGGACCAGTCGTTGAAGACCAGGTAGCCGAGGATGTGGGCGCCGGCCTGCCCGGGGGCCAGGTCGCGGCCGGAGCGGCCGATGACACAGCCCACCTCCAGCTCGAAGTCCAGCACCTGGCAGCCGGCCGGGACCGGGACGCCGTCGTGGGCGCCGTAGCAGGCGTGCGGGTTGGTGAAGTAGAAGGCGGGTGCCCGGTACCAGACGTCCGGGACGTGCTCCAGGCCGTCCAGGCTCCTGGAGACGCCCTCGATGTGCGCCTCGAAGCCGACGAAGTCGCGGATGCTGGGCGGCTGGAACGGTGGCAGCAGCCGCACCTGGTCCACCGCGGGGCCGGGCGGCCCGGCCAGCGCCCGCTCGCCGGCCGCCCGCAGGGCCTCCGGCTCACCGCGCACCACCAGCGCCGTCAACGGCTCGTCCAGCGGGTGGAGCCGGGCGGTGTGGACGACACCGGAGTGCTCGGCGCCACCGTGCTCGTAGGTCGCGAAACGCATCTCACGGCTCCCAGTGGTTGCGGTTGTCGGGGGCTTGCCCGTCGGCGGTGAGGTATCCGGCGAACAGCGCGCCGGGGTCGCGCCCGGCGCGGATCCGCTCCAGCCGCCGCCACTGGCTCTCGCCCATGAAGCGCATCCGGCGGCGGGTGAAGTCCGAGTCGCCGAGGTACTGGCCGACGGTGACGGGCTCCAGGTCGGCCATGGCCGCGGCCAGCCAGCCGCGCAGTTCCGCGTCGCGCGACGGGTCGTCGTAGACGACGTAGGTGGCGCAGTAGATCTCCGACTGGAGGCTGAAGGCCATGTCGGGCAGTTCGCGCAGCGGGGCCATGGAGAACCAGATGGTGAACGCGCCCGGCACCGGATGAGTGGTGAAGGCCCTGCGCATCGCGGGCACCACGGCGGCGGCGCTGCCGCTGAGCCAGGCGTTGTCCACCAGGTAGCGGTGCCCCTCCGGGTTGGCGGTGCGCTGGCCCTCCAACTGCTCGGCGAGGGTGGTGGGTTCGGCGTCGACGCGCCACAGGGTGCGGTCCGCGTGCGGGTTGGCGCTCAGCGGCGCCAGGGCCGCGGCGCCCTGCCCGGTGGTGTCGGTCAGCGCCACACCGGTGACCAGCAGCACCGGGGTGTCATGTCCCGGCGGGGTCTGGGTGAGCGCGACGATCTCGACGGTGTCGGCGACGGTGTGGTGCGTCCCGTGCAGCCAGGTCATCACCTCGTCGAACAGGTCCAGCGGGTAGGCGTGCACGGTGTGGGTGACCGCCTTCGGCAGCGGCCGGGTCCGCAGGTGGAAGCGGGTGACCACGCCGGGGAAGCCGGGGCCCGCGCCGCGTGCGGCCCAGTACAGGTCGCTGTGGCTTCGCGCGTCGGCCCGCACCGGTTCGCCCTCGGCGGTGACCACGTCGACCGCGACGACGCTCTCGGCGGCCCAGCCCCAGCCGCGGGCGTTCCAGCCCTGCCCGCCCTGGAGCAGGAAACCGCCGATGCCGACGGACGGGCAGTGGCCGCCGTTGAAGAAGCGGCCGCGCTCGGCGAGGTAGGGGCCGAGCTCGTCACCGCCCTTGATCGCGGGCGTCGCCGTGACGATGCCGGTCGCGGCGTCGAAGCCGAGTTCGCGGAACGAGCCGAGGTCGATCAGCAGCGCCCCCTCCCGCACGCTCCAGGCCGCCCAGCTGTGGCCGCCGGAGCGCACGGCGACCTGCCAGCCGCGTTCGCGGGCCAGCCGCACGCCTTCGACGACGTCCCGCTCGGTGGCCGCGGCGAGCACGGCGGCCGGGCGGCGCTCGGCGGGGGCGGGGCGGCGGGCGTTGAAGACGCGGCCGACGCACGCCTCCTCGAATCCGTCGTCGCCGGGCAGGTGCAGGGTGCCGGTGAAGCGGGACCGGTCGGTGGTGGCCGTCATGGCGTACCTCACTTCACGGCGATCGGGTTGACCGGGGCGCCGACCGCGCCGGTGACCGGCAGCGGCGGCGCGACCAGCAGGAACTCGTACACCCCGTCGGCCGCGCAGTCCGCGGCCAGCTCCTCCAGGTCGAACATCTCGCCCAGCGTCAGGCCCATGTTGGGGATGGCGATCTGGTGCAGCGGCGACATGCACGGCCCGTCGAACTCGTACGGGCGCACCTCGATGCCCCAGGTGTCGGAGGCGATGGCGGCGATCTCGGTGCGGTGCAGCCAGCCGAGGGTGGTGAACGACAGGCCGGGCGCGTCGCCGGCGGCGTAGGTGCCCCAGTCGCCCCGGCGGCGCACCCGGTGCAGCTGGCCGGTGCGGACCAGCACGATGTCGCCGCGGCGGACGCTGGAGGTGGGGCCCTGGGCGTCGATGGTGGCCCGCAGGTGCTCCTCGGTGATGGCGAAACCGTCCGGCAGCTCCATGCCGTCCTCGCCGACGACCCGGCCGACGTCCAGCAGCACACCGCGGCCGACGATGGTGTCCTTCAGGTGCTCGATGCCGGTGACGGAGTCGCCCTCGCCGTTGACGATGGTGCACGGGCGCCCGTTCCAGGCCCGCTTGGTGTCGTAGATGTGGCCCAGGCCGTCCCACTGGGTGCCGGCCTGGAGCGGCATGACGATGTGGTCGTCGGCGCCGCCGAAGCCGTGCGGGAAGCCCTGGCGCTCGGCCGCGGCGTCGGTGCCGGTGTCGCGCATGTAGTGGACGGGGTTGATGCGGCCGCGGAAACCGCGTTGCGGGCCGTCCTCGTTGAACTCCAGGGCCAGCGAGATCGCCCGGCCGCGCCGCACGAGGCCGGCGGCGTGGGCGCGTCTGGCGTCGTCGATGAAGTTGAGGGTGCCGAGCACGTCGTCCTCCCCCCAGCGGCCCCAGTTGCGGTAGGCGGCGCGGGCCGCGGCCAGCTCCTCCTCGATGGGTCCGAGTGTCATGTCACGTCCTCGTGGTGAGCAGGTGGTGGGCGGTGCCCCCGGCGATCGCGGCGCGGACCCGCGGGGGCAGCCCGGCCGCGTCGAGGCGCTCCACGGGGTCGGTGACGCCCATGTCGAAGGGGTAGTCGGTGCCGAGCACCACCCGGTCGCCGCCGACGGCCTCCACCAGGTGGCGCAGGCCTCCCGGGGTGTAGACGAGCGCGTCGAACCACAGCCGCCGCAGATACGCCGACGGCGGTTCGGCGCAGCCGCGCGCGTCGGGCCGCCGCTGCCAGGCGTGGTCGGAACGGCCCAGGTAGGTGGGCAGATAGCCGCCGCCGTGGGCGACGACCAGGCGCAGCCGCGGGAAGCGGTCCAGGACTCCGGTGAAGATCAGATGGGACAGCGCGACGGTGGTCTCGACCGGCTGGCCGACGGTGTTGCCGAGGTAGCGGGTCGCCAGCCGGGCGCCGAGCGAGCAGCCCCACGGGTGGAGGAAGACCAGCGCGCCCAGGTCCTGGGCGGCGGCCCACACCGGATCGTGCGCCGGGTCGGCGAGTTCGCGCCCGTTCACGGTGGTGGAGACACCGGCGCCGAGCAGGCCGTACTCGCCGACGGCCCGCTCCAGTTCGGCCACGGCGAGGCCGGGGTGCTGGAGCGGGACGGTGCCCAGGCCGCGCAGCCGGTCGGGGGCCTGGGCGCAGTGGGCGGCGACGGCCTCGTTGACGGTGCGGGCGAGCCGCAGCGCGAGGTCGGGTCCGGCCCAGTAGTGGTGCATCGGCATCGGCCCCACGACCTGCACGTCCACGCCCATCGCGTCGAGGTCGGCCAGCCGCTGCCGGACATCGGTCAACGCGCCGTGCAACAGCTGGAGTTGGCGCCGGTTGGCGGCGAGGGAATCAGGTGCGTGGGACCGCTGCTCCGCGGCGAGCTCGGCGGCGAACCCCTCGCCGGACCGGGCCAGGGCGTCGGCGGCGGGCACGGCCAGGTGGCCGTGGAAGTCGACGACGGGCACCGCCGCGCTCATGCCTCGGCCCGCAGGAAGTCCAGCGTCTCGGACATGATGCCGGCCGGGTCGGCGCCGGGGGTGTCCGGGTGGATCTCCCACTCGGCCAGCCGCAGGGAGTTCTCCAGCACGGTGCGCACCCGCGGCATGCGGCGCGCCACGAACGCGGCCAGGATCTCCTCCACCTCGCCCTCGCCGGTGACCATCTCGGCGAGCACCACCGCGTCCTCCGCGCACATCGCCGCGCCCTGGGCGATCAGCGGCGGGCAGGCGTGCGCGGCGTCACCGATGACGACCACCCGGCCGCGGTACCAGTCGCCGTCCACCAGCACCGTCTCGATCCAGCGGTAGTCCACCGCGGCGTCCTCGGGCAGCGCGGCGACCACCCGGCCCCAGGTGCCGCCGTATCCGGCGCCGCGCTCGCGCAGCAGGGACAGCGGCGCCCGGGGGCCGATCAGCCCGGCGTCGAGGTTCTCGTCCAGCAGGTAGGCGTAGCACCGGGTCGCGGAGATCGGCGAGTAGCCGGCCTTGTAGCGCGGGCCGCCGTAGTAGACCTCCGCGCAGTCCATCTCGGCCGGGCGGTCGCCGACCACCCGGAAGATGCTCATCCCCACCGGGACGGGTTCGGCCGGTATCCCGATCATCTCGCGGACCTGCGACCGCAGGCCGTCCGCGCCGACCGCCAGGTCGTAGCGCCCGGTGCTGCCGTCGGTGAAGAACGCCGTCACCTGGCCCGCCGGGCCCGCGGTCTGCTCGAAACGCTCGACGCTCAGGCCGAGGCGGACGGTGACGCCGGCGGCGTGGACCGCGTCGCACAGCACGTCCTGCAGGTCGGAGCGGAGCGCGCCGGCCGTGGCGGGCAGGTCCGCACCGCCGGTGCGCGGGGTGGGCAGTTCGGCGATCAGCTCGCCGTCCGCGCGGCGCAGCCGCATCCGGTCGAAGGGCTGCGCTCCGGCGAGCACCCGGTCCAGGACACCCACGGCGCGCAGCATCCGCAGCGCGTTGCCCTGGATGGTGATGCCGTGGCCGACGCCGAACCACTGGGGGGAGATCTCCACCAGGTCGACGGTCACACCGCGCTGGGCCAGCGCGATGGCGAGCACACTGCCGGTGATGCCGCCGCCGACGACGAGCACCTTCGAGACGGCCATAGGTCTTCCTCGGGAAAGTCGGAACAGGGGGTGCGGAGTTCAGCGCCCGCGGCGCTCGGTGAAGTGCTCCACCACGGGCGCCGCGGTGAAGTACGGGCCGACCGCGGCACGCCAGCGGGCGAAGCCCGCGGAGCGGCGGAAGCCGGTGGTGTGGGCCTCGACCGAGTCCCAGCCGACCAGCAGCAGATAGGTCCCGGGACGTTCGACGCCGCGCAGCAGCTCGGCCCAGCGGAAGCCCTCCGCCTGGGACAGCGCCTCGCGTCCCACGGCGAAGGCGGCCTCGAAGTCCCCGGCCCGGCCGGGGTCGACGGTCAGCTCGGCGTGTTCCACGATCACAGGCGCTCCTCGGCTGGTTCTCCCTGGCCGGAACCCTGCGGCCGCCGCCGATCCGGCGTCAACGGATCGAGCCATCGCCTGGCGCAGGCCCATCCATGCGGTACGCCGATGGAGCCCGCGCACCCCCGCCGGCCTGCGCCGACGCCCACCCGATGCCAGGCATCGCGGATGGGTATTTCCGCCTGCCCGGCAAGGGTGCCTAGCGTCCGTGACATCCCCCGCCACAACCGCCCTGGAGCACGCGTGCCCGATCCGATCCCCACCCACGCCGGTCCGTTCGCGATCGGCACGTTCGCCGCCGACGACGGCGCCCCGTTCCCCGGCCTGGTCGCCGCAGGCCGGGTGCGCGACCTGAGCGGGCTGGCGCCCGGCACGCGCGCGCTGTTCGCCGGCTGGGAGGAGAACCTGGCGCGCCTGGCGGAGCTGGCGCGGGACCCGGCCGGGCCGTGGCGGCCGCTGGCCGCGCTGCGCGTGCTGGCCCCCATCGAGCCCGGCCAGATCCTGCAGAGCGGCGCCAACTACCGCCGCCACGTGGTGGACCTGGTCGCCGCCGAGAAGGAGAGCGTGCACGGCGCCACGCCCGAGGAGGCCCGCGCGGACGCGGAACGGATGATGGACGAACGCGCCCGCGACGGCGTGCCGTACCTGTTCCTGGGCAGCCCGCGGGCGGTCTGCGGACCGTACGACGACGTGGTGCTGCCCCCGCTGGGCGAGCAGCACGACTGGGAGCTGGAACTGGCCCTGGTCATCGGCCGGGAGGGACACGGCATCCGGCGCGAGGACGCGATGCGCCACGTCGCCGCGTACACCATCTGCAACGACATCACCACCCGGGACCGGCTCTACCGGCCCGACCTGAAGGCGATCGGCACCGACTGGTTCACCGCCAAGAACGCCGACACCTTCCTGCCCACCGGGCCGTTCCTGGTGCCCGCCGCGTTCGTCGGCGACCCGGGCGACCTGCGGATCACCCTGCGGCACAACGGCGTGGTGCGGCAGGACGAATCCACCCAGGACATGATCTTCGACATCCCGAGGCTGATCGAGTACGCCTCCGCGACCAGCACCCTGCGCCCCGGCGACCTGCTGCTGACCGGTTCCCCGGCCGGCAACGGCGCGCACTGGGGCGTCTTCCTGACACCCGGTGACGTGCTGGACGGCGGGATCACCGGGCTCGGCTTCCAGCGCAACCACGTCCGCTCCGCCGCGGGCGACTGAGGAGAGATCCCATGGCCTTCCAACCCGTCACCCATCTGCGCCATGTCGCCCTGGCGGTAACCGACTTCGAGCGCCAGCGCGCCTTCTACCGCGACGTGTGGGGACTGACCGAGGTGGCGAACGACGGCGGTCTGGCCTTCCTCGCCGCCGAGGGCAGCCCCGAGAGTTACGTCGTCCGCCTCCGCCGCGACCCGCGCAAGCGCATGGACCTGGTCTCCTTCGGCGCGGGCGGCACCGCCGACGTGGACCGGCTGGCGGAGCGCCTGACGTCCGCCGGCGTGGGGCTGGTCCGCGAGCCGGGCACGCTGGACACCCCCGGCGGCGGCTACGCGCTGCGGTTCTTCGACCCCGACGGCCGCGTGGTGGAGGTCTCCGCCGAGGTGGGGACCCGCGCCCACCGCAGGATCGAGGAGCGCGAGGCGATCCCGGTGCGCCTGTCGCACTGCGTGGTCAACTCCCCGCAGCCCGAGCGGCTGCTCGCCTTCTACCAGCGGCATCTGGGCTTCCGGCTGACCGACACACTGATCTCGCGGCACATGGGCGACCTGATGTACTTCCTGCGCTGCAACCGGCTGCACCACAGCTTCGCCATCGCCCGCGGGCCGCACGCCTCGCTGCACCACGCCTCGTTCGAGATGCGCGGTGTGGAGGAGTACCTGCGCGGCACCGGGCGGGCGCTGCGCGCCGGGACCCGGCTGACCTGGGGCCCGGGCCGCCACCTGGCCGGGGACAACACCTTCGCCTACTTCCACGACCCGCACGGCAACACCGTGGAGTACACCACCGAACTCGCCGTCCTGGACGAGGACCTGTGGCATCCGGGCCGGCACGACGTGGACGACCCGATGGTGCAGGACCAGTGGGGCACCGCCGCCCCGATGAGCGAGTCGGTCGCCAAGGAGCAGTTCAACGATCCGGACGTGCTGTTCAGCGCGCCGCCGGTCTGAGCCTCCACCATCCACGACAGAGAAAGGCCGCAGCTGTGGCACAGACCCTCTTGAAGCACGCCGTTCCCAGGGAGCGGGTGGCCGCCGACCTGGACGCGGTGCGGTCCGTGGTCCGCGACGTCATCGCCGACGTCCGCGAGCGCGGGGACGCCGCGGTGCGCGACTACTCGCGGAAGTTCGACGACTGGGCACCGGAGTCGTTCCGCCTGTCCGCCGAACGGATCGAGGAGATCGTCGCCTCGGTGCCGGAGCAGGTCGTCGAGGACATCCGCTTCGTGCAGGAGCAGGTACGCACCTTCGCCCGCCACCAGCTCGCCGCCCTGGGCGAGTTCGAGGTGGAGACCCTGCCGGGTGTGCGGCTCGGGCAGAAGCACCTCCCCGTCCAGGCGGCCGGCGCGTACATCCCCGGCGGCCGCTACCCGCTGACCGCCTCGGCGCACATGACCATCGTCACCGCGAAGGTCGCGGGCGTGCCGCGGGTGGTGGCCTGCACCCCGCCGATCCGCGGCGCCGTCCCCGCCGCGACGGTGGCGGCCGCCCACCTGGCCGGCGCGGACGAGATCTGGCTGCTCGGCGGGGTGCAGGCGATCGCCGCGATGGCGGCCGGCACGGACACCATGCGGCCGGTGGACCTGATCGCGGGCCCGGGCAACGCGTATGTCGCGGAGGCCAAACGGCAGCTGTTCGGTGAGATCGGCATCGACCTGTTCGCGGGCCCCACCGAGATCCTGGTGCTCGCCGACGACCAGGCCGACCCGTTCACCTGCGCGGTGGACCTGCTCTCCCAGGCCGAGCACGGCCCGGACTCCCCCGCCGTGCTGATCACCACCTCCCGGGACGTCGGCGCGCGCACCCTCGCCGAGGTCGAGCGGCTGCTGCCCACCATGCCCACGCGGGACTTCGCCGAGCCGGCCTGGCGCGACCACGGGCAGGTGATCGTCGTCGACTCGGCCGACGAGATGTACGAACTGGCCGACGCGTTCGCCTTCGAGCACGTCGAGGTCCTCACCACCCGGCCGCGCGAGGCGCTGGAGCGGATGACGCAGTACGGCGCGCTGTTCCTCGGCGAGGGGACCTGCGTGTCGTTCGGCGACAAGGTGATCGGCACCAACCATGTGCTGCCGACGCGGGGCGCGGCGCGCTACACCGGCGGGCTGTGGGTCGGCAAGTACCTGAAGACCGTCACCTACCAGGAGGTCACCGACACCGCGTCGCAGGCGCTGCTGGGCCGGCTGTGCGGGCGCGCGGCGCGGGTCGAGCTGTTCGAGGGGCACGCCCGCTCCGGCGACCTGCGCGCGGCCCGGGCCGCCGGCGACCCCCTGCCGTGGAACGCCTCGTGACCGCCCGCCCCACCGGCGCCCTGGCGGGCCGTACCGCGCTGGTCACCGGCGCGGGCGGCCCGCTCGGGCGTGCGTTCTCCGTCGCGCTGGCCGGTGCGGGTGCCCGGGTGGTGCTGGTCGGACGGGACGAGCGGGCGCTGGACGGGACGCTGGAGCGCGTCGAGGCGGCGGGCGGGCGGGGCCGGGTGGCCCGCGCGGACGTCGCCGATCCGGCCTCGGTGGCGGCGCTCGCCGCCGGGCTGGCCGGCGAGGACATCGGCATCCTGGTCAACAACGCCGGCATCGCCGGCCCGGTCAGACCCCTGGTGGACATCGCCCCGCGGGAGTGGGACGAGGTGTTCGCCGTCAACGTGCGCGGGGTGTACCTGGTCTGCCGGGCCTTCCTGCCGGCGATGCTGGCGGCGGGCCGCGGCGACATCGTCAACGTCGCCTCCGTCAGCGGCAAGCGCCCGCTGCTCAACCGCACCCCCTACACGGCGTCCAAGATGGCCCTGCTGGGCCTGACCCGCACCCTGGCGGGGGAGGCCGGACCGCACGGGGTGTCGGTCAACTCCCTGTCCCCCGGCCCGGTCCGCGGTCCGCGCATGGACCGCAACTTCCGTCTGGAGGCGGAGCTGACCGGGACCACGCCCCAGGAGGCGGAGCGCGCCTTCGCCTCCCGCGCGGCACTGGGCCGCCTGGTGGAGGAGCACGAGGTGGCCGCCGCGCTGCTGGCCATGCTGGCGATGCCGGGCCTGTGCGGCGCCGACATCGACCTGTCGGCCGGCATGATCGCCCCGGCCTGAGCCGCCGGATCCGACACGCAAGGAGGTCACGCCAGGAGGTCGCGCCAGCGGTCGGCCGACTCCATCATGTCCTGGATGACCCGTTCCAGGAACGTGCCCGCCTTGGTGAGCCGCTGCCCCACCGGGCTGTCCGTCCCCAGGGTCCGCGCCGCCGCCATCGCGGCCTGTGCCGTCTCCAGCGTCTGCCGCGCGCTGATCACGATCGAGTGGTACCAGGCGTCGTCGTCGACCACGTAGACGTCGCGGCGCCGCTGCGGATCGCGCTCGCGGCGGACATAGCCGTTCTCGACCAGGAAGTTGACGGCCACCGAGACGGAGGCCGGGCTGACCTGGAGTCTGCGGGTCAGCTCGGCCGCGGTGCGCCTGCCGTCCTCGGACAGCAGCAGGTCGACGTGGACGCGCGCCGTCATCCTCGGCAGCCCGGACCTGACCGCCATCTCGACGATCTCCTCCTCCGTCGCGCCGGCCGGCGTTCCGGTCGCGCGCGGGGGTGCCGGGGTGCCACGTCGCGCGCGCCGGACCGTCGCCTGGTGCGCCTGCTGGGGCCGGTAGCCGGCGGGGCCGCCGTTGCGCGCGACCTCCCGGCTGATCGTCGAGGTCGGCCGGCCGAGCCGCCGGGCGATCTCGGCGTAGGAGAGCCCGTCGGCGAGTCCGGCGGCGACGCGCTGGCGGTCCTGCTGGGTCAGTCGTCCTCCTGGCATGCCGTCAGTATTGCCTTCACCCTTCATCCATTGCAACGCCGCATTGCGTTCGGACGCAGCGTCATTGCATCAATTTCACGACTCTGAACTGGCCTTATGCCTTCATCTCGATTGACGCTCGTCTGAATGCAACGTAGCTTTCGAGGTGTTCCAAACGCGTACTATCGCGACCTCGCCATCGCGAGACGAGATGAGGAATGGCCATGGGTGAATCCGTCCACACCGTCCCGACGCTGCCGTCGGCGCGTCAGCCCGGGTGTCCCTTCGATCCGCCGGCGGAGCTGCTCGACGCCCGCCGGCACGGCCCGATCAGCCGCTACACCCATGTCGGCGGTGCTCCCGGCTGGCTGATCACCGGATACGACCTGGTCAGGTCGGTCCTGGCCGACTCACGGTTCAGCTCGCGCAGAGAGCTGCTGAACGTGGGCGACTTCGAGATCCCTCCGGCGCCGCCCGGTGAGTTCCTCCTCATGGACGAGCCCCAGCACGGGCGCTACCGGAAACCGCTGGTGGGCAAGTTCACCGTGCGGCGGATGCGGCTGCTCGCCGACCGCGTCGAGCAGATCACCGCCGACTGCCTGGACGCCATGGAGAAGACCGGGCCGCCGGCCGACCTGGTGACCGCGTTCGCCAAGCCCATCCCCGCCATCGTCATCTGCGAGCTGCTGGGAGTGCCGTACCGGGACCGGGGCTCCTTCCAGGAGCAGATCGACGCGTTCCTCGGCGGGGAGACCACCGAGGAAGAGCTGATCGCCGCCTACACCGCCACCCAGGAGTACCTCGCGGAGCTGGTGGCCGCCAAGCGCGCGCACCCCACCGACGACGTGCTCAGCGACCTCACCGACAGCGATCTGACCGACGAGGAGCTGAAGGGCGTCAGCCTGATCCTGCTGGCCGCCGGGCTCGACACCACCGCGAACATGCTGGCGCTGGGCACCTTCGCGCTGCTGCGGAATCCGGAGCAACTGGCCGCGCTGCGCGCCGACTCCGCGCTCGCCGACCAGGCCGTGGAGGAGCTGCTGCGGTATCTGAGCGTCGCCAAGACGTTCATGAGGACGGCGCTGGAGGACGTCGAACTGGGCGGTCAGACCATCACGGCCGGCACGACGGTCGTCCTGTCGTACAACACCGCCAACCGCGACCCGGAGCGCTTCACCGATCCCCACACCCTCGACCTGCGCAGGCAGTACACCGGGCATCTGGCCTTCGGCCACGGCATCCACCAGTGCCTGGGCCAGCAACTCGCCCGCGTCGAGATGCGGATCGCCCTCACCGCGCTGTTCGACCGCTTCCCCACCCTGCGCCTGGCCGTACCGGCCGAGGATGTCCGCCTGCGCCCCGAGACCGCGGACATCTACGGGGTGAAGAGCCTCCCGGTGGCCTGGGACGCCTGACCGCGCGCCGGTGGCCGGAGTCGTCCGCCGGGTGGACTGCCGGAGCTATGGTGGCGAGGCGGCCGGTCTCCTCCGACACGGAAGAAGGGTGACACGATGACCTCTCTCCCGGACGGCCCGTCGCCACCGGTCGGCGACGAGGACCGCGACACGGCCGTGCGGCGCCTTCAGGAGGCGTACGTCGAAGGGCACATCTCGCACGAGGAGATGGACGAACGCCTCCACCACGTCCTCACCGCCAGGACGCGTGACGACCTCGTGCCGGCATTGGCCTCGCTCCCGGAGGACAACGCCCGCACGACGTCCACGATCTCCGCCGCCGCCGGACGGATCCGGCGGGGCGGCGCATGGCGCGTGCCCCGGATCCTGAAGGTCGAGTCCGCCTACGGCAGGGTGCGGCTGGACCTGTCCCGGGCGGTCATCGAGCATCCGGTGGTCGACATCGAGTTGCGGCTCGGCACCGGCCGGGCCGAGATCATCGTGCCGCGTGACGCGACCGTCGACTTCGAGGAGCTGCGGACCGTGTGGAAGGACCCCCGCCACCGGACCCGGCGCCGCTCCCGTCCGGGCGGCCCGACGATCCGGATCTCCGGCAGCATGGAGTTCGGCCGGCTGACGATCCGTCACGCGCGACGCTGAGGCAGGCGGCCTACGTCCGCTACGGGGCCACCGCCCGGCCCGCGCGGGCGTCGTAGGCGGCGCGGGCCTCGTCGATCCGGGCGAGGTGCGCGACGCTCCATTCGAGCAGGGGCGCGGTGGCCTCGCGCAGGGTGACGCCCATCTCGGTCAGCTCGTAGCTGACATGGGGCGGCATCACGTCGTGGACGGTGCGGGTCAGGATTCCGTCACGCTCCAGGCTGCGCAGCGTCACGGTGAGCATGCGCTGACTGATGCCGTCGATGGCCTTCTTGAGCTCGGTGAAGCGGCGGGGCCCGTTCCTGAGATGTCGCACGACCAGCAGCGACCACTTGTCCCCGACGATGTCGAGCACCACCCGGGTCCGGCACGCGTCGCCGGGCCGCGGATCGCCGGGTGCCGCGTCCATGGTTACCTCCAGAGAACCGGGGCACCGAAAAGTGCCTTATTGCCCTCGTCGCACCGTCTGCACCAGCATGCCTTTGGTACTCAAACAGTACCGGGGCACGAAGGGTAACCACCGCAGCCGCGAACCGGCGTTCCGCGCGTGACCGTGCTCTCCCGCATTCCACGAACGAGGAAGTCACTCACTCATGTCCACATTCCTGCTGGTACACGGCGCCTGGCACAGCGGACGGTGCTGGGAGCGGGTGGTGCCGCTGCTGGAGGCCGCGGGGCACCGGGTGTTCGCGCCGTCCCTGACCGGCTATGGCGACAAGGCGCACCTCCTGGGTCCGGAGGTGGGGCTCGACACCCACGTCGACGACGTGGTCGGGCTGATCACCGGGGAGGACCTCAGCGACGTCGTACTCGTCGGCCACAGCTACGCGGGGCTGGTGATCTCCTCCGCGGCCAACCGGATACCGGAACGCGTCGCGCACCTGGTCTACCTCGACGCGATGGTCCCGGAGGACGGCGAGTCCGCGATCGACGTCCAACCGATGACACAACACCTGATCGAGCTCGCCGAGACGTCCGGAAGCGGCTGGCGCGTGCCGCCGATGCCCGAACGGCCCGCACCCTTCGGCCTGTTCGGCGTCACGGACCCGGCGGACGTCGCCTGGCTGCGCGGAATGCTCTCGGACCAGCCGGTGCGCTGCCTGCGTCAGCCGGTGCGGCTGGACAACCCGGCCGTGAACGCGATCCCGCGCACCCACATCCACAACGTCGGCGCCGTGCCCGCGGGCATCACCCGTCGCCCCGTCGCCCCGATCCAGCCCAACGGCACCCCCGCGCAGGTCTGGGAGCTGCCGACCGGCCACGACTGCATGATCACCATGCCGGCCGAACTCAGCGAACTGCTGCTCAAGCTCGCCTAGGCGGTGCCGTCACGCTGCGGCCCTACTGCCGGTAGGCACAGCAGTTCAGTGTGCGGCCGATGCGCTGGACGAGGTCCTCCATGGCCGCCGCCTGCCGGCCTCCGGCGCCGAGACGGATGACCGGGACGAGCCACCGCCGGTTGCGCGCGACAGTGAAGGCCCGCTGTTCCACCAGGGCACCCCGGGGGTGTGGGCTCACCCGGCACTCGCCGCGGAACCACCACGTTCCTTCGACGGCGATCATGCCCTGCTCGGGGTCGACCTCCACGCGCAGGCCGTTGGGGTCTCCCGCGACACCCGCGGTGAACGTCCGCGGTCCGCCGCGCAGCACCAGGGTGGCGCCGTCCGTTCTGTGCAGGAAGAAGGCGTTGTCCGGCCCGACGGGGCCGGGGCGCACGGTGGTGAGCAGGGTGGCCACCCGCGTGCATCAGATGCCTCCCCGTCTTGAACTATAACGCGATACTACGCACTCGGCCCCGACGTGTCGGCCGTGCGGCCGGCCCGTGGCAGCACGGGCTCAGATGCGGTCGCGCAGCCTGCGTTCGCGGCCGTACAGACCGACCACCGC
>JBEHXI010000002.1:0-79910 GCA_048498775.1 Actinomycetota bacterium
CCGCACGCTGGGCTCCCTGGCGATCCCGACCTCGTCGAACTCGCTCACGCCCCGCGGGAAGTCGGTGCCGGTCGCGTTGATCTGCTCGAAGAGGTGCTCGGGGGCGAAGTTCACCACGAACTCGCCGGTCTCCTCGATGTTGCGCAGCGAGTCCTTGCGCCCCACCGAGGTGAACTGGACGACCGGGGGGCTGACGCACGCGACGGTGAAGAACGAGTGCGGGGCGAGATTGGCCGTAAAGCTGCTTGGTTCGATCGTCGACACCCAGGCGATCGGCCGGGGCACGACCACCGAGGTCAGCAGCTTGTAGAACGAAGCTCGGTCCATGGCCTGGGGATCAAAGTCAACGCGCATGCCGCCCAGTATCCACGCAGGCTGCCCGGCAGCCTAAGGACGGATCCCGGCGCGGCCGAACGTAAAGGTCAGACGGGTGCCCGGGGCCGGACGGCACGGACACGCGGAGCCGGCATCCACCACAGTGGGGTGGGGGCGGCGCGCTGAAGGCGGAGATCCTCGCGACCGCCGCGCGGCTTCGGGCGGAGTCCGGCCGCGAGGACGCCGTGTCGCTGCGCGCCGTCGCCCGGGAGGCCGGGACCTCCGCGCCCAGCATCCATCCGGGGCATGCTCGCTCGCGTCATGGCCGAATCGCGAGGGTGAATCACCAGTGATGTTGAACCGCAGAGCCCGGTCCATATAGTTGCCCTGGGCACCTAACATTGTGAAGGGTGTTGGGTGGGCCACGCCTGACGAGGAGGCACCCATGGCCGAGACACCCGCGGTCACACCGACCGAGCAGCTCGAATACCCGATGCCCCGGGCAGCCGGATGCCCCTTCGATCCGCCGCCCTCCCTGCTGGCTCTTCAGGCGGAAAGGCGCCTCGCCAAAGTGCGCATCTGGGATGGCACCACCCCCTGGCTGGTCACCCGCCACGACCAGATGCGAGCCCTGCTCGGCGACCCCCGGATCAGCGCCGACATCTCACGCCCCGGCTATCCACACCGCAGTGCGGGATCCGAGGCGGGCACCCGGTCCCGCCGCACGTTCATCACCATGGACGACCCGGACCACGCCCGTCTGCGGCGCATGGTGACAGCGCCCTTCGCCATCAGGAACGTCGAGGCCCTGCGCCCATCGGTACAGAGCATCGTCGACGATCTGATCGAGCGCATGCTCGCCGGCCCCAAGCCCGTCGACCTGGTCGAGGCATTCGCGCTGCCGGTGCCCAGTCTGGTCATCTGCGAACTGCTCGGCGTGCCGTACGAGGACCACGACCTCTTCCAGCGCAACACCAAGGTCATCGTCCGCCGCACCTCGACGGCCGAGGAGGTCGTCGCCGCCCAGACGACGCTCACCGACTATCTGGACGATCTCCTGAGCACCAAACTCACCCGCCCTGAACAGGACCTGCTGTCCAAGGTCGCCACAGAGCGGGTGCGCACCGGCCAGATGACGCAGCGCGAGGCCGCGCGGCTGGGCGTCCTCCTGCTCAGCGCAGGACACGAGACCACGGCGAACATGATCGCGCTCGGCACTCTCGCCCTGCTGCAACACCCGGAGCAACTCGCCCTGCTGCGCGGCACCGACGACCCCAAGGTGGTCGCGGGGGCGGTGGAGGAACTGCTGCGCTACCTCACCATCACCCATGCCGGCCGCCGCCGCGTGGCACTGGAGGACATCGAGATCGGCGGCCAGGTCATCCGCGCCGGCGACGGCGTCATCCTCGCCGGCGAGGTCGCCAACCGCGACCCCGAGGCATTCCCCGACCCCCACCGGCTCGACATCACCCGCGACGCCCGGCACCACGTCGCCTTCGGATACGGCGTGCACCAGTGCCTCGGCCAGCCACTGGCCCGCGTCGAGCTCCAGGTCGTCTACAGCACCCTGTACTCCCGCATCCCCACGCTGCGGTCGGCCACAGACGCCGACCGACTGCGCTTCAAGCACGACGGCCTGGTCTACGGCGTCTACGAACTTCCCGTCACCTGGTAGCACCCGCCCAAGCAGAAGCGAGGACACTCATGCGTGTGGAAGTCGATCAGCCCAGGTGCGTGGCCTCAGGACAGTGCGTCCTGGCTGCACCCGACGTCTTCGACCAGGACGACGACGGCATCGTCGAGACGCTGACCGACCGGCCCGACACCGCCCGCTACGACGACGTGAAGGCGGCGGCGTCCCTCTGCCCCGCCGCAGCGATCCGGCTGGTGGAAGACTGACCGGCCTGGCTGGTGCGGTGTTCGAAGGGTGCTCGGCCGCCGGGCCGAGGCTGCCTTGGCGGGCCGTGCCGAACAGCGGGGCGAACCCTCGGCCGGTACGCCAAGGCGCCGTCGGACCCGGCAGCCGACAGATGACCGGCTCGCGGCAGACGCGTGCCGCAGGCGCCGCACGTCTCCGCGACGCGGGGAGCGTCCCACCGGGGAAACGCCAATCCGCTCGCAGCGCCCGGGATGTCGGCCTCATCCTGGCGGGTTCGCCAGGATGACGCCGGAAAGGCAGATACGAACCCGCATGGACATCAAGACGCTCGAGCAGTTGCAGGCCGCCGACGAGCGCGCTCTCGCCTTCACCCCGCTCGGCCTCGGCGGCCCCATGAGGCCCGAGGATGCCGCCGACTTCCAGCAGCGGGTGATCGCAGGGCTGGAGCTGTCCGAGGACGTCGCTGAGCGGACCCGGCAGAAGTTCGAACAGCTGCGCGCCGCCCACAGCCACGGCGTGCTGTGCTACGAGCTCTACACGATGGTCGCCGACCAGGCCAGACTCACCCTGGAGCAGGCGCTGCGCGACCGGTTCGCGGCCTACCACGACAACGCGACCGTAGAGGTCCGCGAGCGCGGCCGCCGAGGCCGGCCCGGGCGTGTGCACCAGGTCACCGTGAGGAGCTACGGCGACTTCTTCGAGCGACTCCAGGCCACCAAGGCGGTCGAACTGCGCTCTGACTCCTCCCAGCCCTGGCTGGAGTTCAACGGCATGCTCAACGGCCTGCTCAGCTGGGCTCGCCGTGAAGGACTGATCCGCGGGCAGCGGAACCGTCACTCGGAGCGGGCCCTGAAGGCTCTGCGGAACATCGTCGCGCACGGCGAGTACCACCTGGAAACCCCGGTCGAGGCCGCCCGGGAACTCTCCGACCTGGCCGAGTTCATCAACCACCTGTGGGGCCACCCGACCCCCGGAGGTCGGCTCTACCCCGCTCACCTGCGCCGCGACATCGTCGCGATCGGGTGGAGCCAGGACGGCGGGCGGACCATCGCCGGCTACGCCGACCAGCTGGCTGACGCCCACGACGAGGAGAAGCTCACCTACATCCTGGTCCGGGCGGTGTTCTGCCCCGGCGGTGTCACCGATCCCCACCTGCTGGACTTCGACGCGCGGCGGGCCACCACCGCCTTCCCCGCGCAGTACCTGTGGGGCCCTGGGCCGCGTGAGGAGGCGGTCGTCTGGCTGAGCGAACATCAACCCGAACCCGACCTGTGTGGCCACCTCGACCAGGTCATCCTCGTCCGGACCCACGATGACACGGTTGACCTGCCGGTCTACCCGGCGGTCGCAGCCGGGCTTCCCGCCCCGGAGCAGCGCGGCACCTGGTACGCGGTGCGTGTCGACCGCGGGCTCGACGCCCTTACCCATGTCCGGGCGCTCGCCGGTGCCGCGGCAGGGCACGCAAGCACCGGCGAGTGCGGGAAGTGCCCCGCCGAGACGCTCGCCACCGGCGACATCGCGACGGTTCTGGAGGCGGCACGCGGCGCCGGCGCAGACACAGCGCCCCACAGCGTTCCGGATGTGCGCACACCGTTCGCTGACCGGCTCAGCGGTATGACGTCCTGACCGCCATGCGTAGTGGCATCGGGAGCGCCGCTTCCGATGCCACGACGGTGACAGCGGCTGGTGTGGGGCGTCAGCCGGACGTGGGGCGCAGGCGGATGACGTTCCAGGAGACGGCCGGCAGGCTCACGGTGAGACGGCCGTCGGTCACCGCGCCGGTGTCCACACCGCGCGGCCGGACCCTCTCGGGGACGAGCAGGGTGTTGGTCGCGCGCAGGTCCGGGTCGGCGAGGACGGAGTGCTCCACCGGGGCGTACCCGGAGAATGCCCGCAGGTCCAGGGCGAGTTCGAGGTCCTCTGTCTGGTGCCGGTTGACCGCGAAGACGGTGAGTTCGTCGGCTCCCTCCGCCCCGGAGACATGGGTGGCGACGGCGTCGAGGACGGGGACCGCGCCGTACCGCGCCGTCTCGTACACAGGTGCGACCGGCTCCACCCGCAGTACCGTGCCGCGCGCGTGGCGGGCCGCCTGGGCGAAGGGGTGGAAGGTGGTCTGCCGCCAGC
Organism: Actinomycetota bacterium; assembly: GCA_048498775.1. GTDB lineage: Bacteria > Actinomycetota > Actinomycetes > Streptomycetales > Streptomycetaceae > JBEHXI01. Next base: position 4,319 of record JBEHXI010000002.1, read on the forward strand.
TGGGACCGCCGGGCTCGCTGCGGATGGGGGCGATGACGTTGACGAGCTGGGCGAGGCAGGCGGCGGTGACCCGGTCGCTGTGCCGCAGCAGGCTGATCAGCAGCCCGCCGACGACGACGGCGTCGGCGACGTTGTACTCGTCCTCGATGACGCGCGGGGCCACCGCCCAGTCGGTCGGCCGCTCCTCGTTCTCGAAGCGGGACAGGTACCAGACGTTCCACTCGTCGAAGGAGAGGTTGATGCGCTTCTTGTGGCGCTGCTTGGCGCGGATGTGGTCGGCGGTGGCGACGATGGACTCGACGAACCGGTCCAGGTCGACCGGGGAGGCGAGGAAGCTGCCGAGGTCGCCGTCGTGCTCCTCGTAGTAGGCGTGGCAGGAGATGTAGTCGACCTGGTCGTAGGCGTGTTCGAGGACGGTCGCCTCCCAGGAGCCGAACGTCGGCATCGAGGAGCTGGAGCTGCCGCAGGCGACCAGTTCGAGCCGCGGGTCGATCATGCGCATGGCGCGGGCCGTCTCGGCAGCCAGGCGGCCGTACTCCGCGGCGGTCTTGTGGCCGGTCTGCCAGGGGCCGTCCATCTCGTTGCCGAGGCACCACATCCGGGTGCCGAAGGGTTCCTTGGCGCCGTTGGCGCGCCGCTGGTCGGACAGGGCCGTCCCGCCGGGGTGGTTGCAGTACTCCAGCAGGTCGAGGGCCTCCTGGACGCCCCGGGTGCCGAGGTTGAGGGCCATCATCGGCTCGATGCCGGCCTTCTCGGCCCAGGTGTGGAATTCGTGCAGGCCGAAGGCGTTGGTCTCGGTGCTGTGCCAGGCGAGGTCGAGCCGGGTGGGACGCTCGTCCACCGGGCCCACGCTGTCCTCCCAGCGGAAGCCGGAGACGAAGTTGCCGCCGGGGTAGCGGACGGTCGTCACCCCCAGTTCGCGGACCAGGGCCAGGACGTCGCGGCGCAGGCCGTCCTCGTCGGCCTCGGGATGGCCGGGCTCGTAGATGCCGGTGTAGACGCAACGGCCCATGTGCTCGACGAAGGAACCGAAGGTGCGGGGGTTGACGTCGGCGACGCGGAAGGCGGGATCGACGGTCAGGGAAGCGTGCAGCATGAAAGGTCGCTCCGGAAGGTGCGCGCGGCCGGCCGCGGGGCGGCCGTGACGGGAGGACGGGCAGGATCGCGGTCCGGCCCGGTTTCGGGGGTTACTTGAGGCTGCCGACGGTCAGACCGCCGCGCCAGTACCGCTGGAGCAGCAGGAAGGCGACGATCAGCGGCAGGATCGCCACCAGTGAGCCGGTGATGACGAGGGTGAACAGGGCGTTGGCGCCGCTTTGGATGAGCGCGCCCTGGTACCAGGACTGCAGGCCGACGGTGAGCGGGAACAGCTTGTCGTTGTTCAGCATCACCAGCGGCAGGAAGAAGTTGTTCCAGGTGCCGACCATGGAGAACAGCAACACGGTGACCAGGGCGGGCTTGAGCGTCGGCAGGGCCACGGAGGCCAGCACGCGCAGCTCGCCGGCGCCGTCGACACGGGCGGCCTCCAGCAGTTCGTCGGGCAGGGACTCCTGCACGTATACGCGCATGAGGTAGACGCCGAACGGGTTGAGCAGCGAGGGCAGGATGACCGCCCACATGGAGTCGGTCAGCTCCACCTTGCTCAGCAGCAGGTAGGTGGGGATGGCCAGCGCCGTGGCCGGGACCATGATGGCGCCGAGCAGGCTGGAGAACAGCAGGTTCCGGCCCGGGAAGCGGTACTTGGCGAAGGCGTACCCCGCCAGGGTGGCCACCGCGGTGGCACCCGCCCCGCTGACGCCCGCGTAGATCGCGGTGTTGCCGAGCCAGCGCAGGTACTCGCCGTCGTCGTACGTGAACAACTCGCCGATGTTGGTGAAGAACGAGCCGGGCGAGTGGAACCACAGGGCGGCGGTGGAGAACAGGGCGCCGTTGTCCTTGGTGGAGGCGACGACCAGCCACCAGAAGGGCATCAGGAAGTACAGGATCATCGCCACCATCACGACGGACACCGCGACGTTCCCCTTGGAGGCGGATGGCCTGCGACGGGCTGCCGGGGCGGCGACGGCGGGGGCTGCGGCAGTGGCTGCGGCGGTGGTCACTTCAGTCCGCTCCTTCGGCGCGAGAGGAAGAGGAAGAGGTAGGAGCCGATGAAGACCACCGCTCCGAGGGCGAAGGAGATGGCGGCGGAGTAGTTGAACTCGGAGTACTGGAAGGCGAGGTTGTAGGCGTACAGGTTCGGCGTGTAGTCCGGGGTGATCACCGAGGAGGCGGTGGGCGCCAGCACCCGCGGCTCCGTGAAGAACTGCAGGGTGCCGATGATGGTGAACATCAGCGTGAGCACCAGTGCCGAGGAGATCATCGGGATCTTGATGCGCAGCGCCGTGGCCATCTGGCCCGCCCCGTCGATCTTCGCTGCCTCGTAGACCTCACGAGGGAGCCCCTGCAGCGCCGCGTAGAGGACGATCATGTTGTAGCCGGTCCACTGCCAGGTCACGATGTTGCCCAGCGAGGTGAGCATCAGGCCGTGGCCCAGCAGGTCGACCGAGCCCAGCCCGAGGGCGTGGGTGACCGTGTGCACCGGACCGAACGTGGGGCTGTACAGGAAGCCCCACATCAGCGCGCCGATGACGGCGGGCACCGCGTACGGCATGAACAACGTCATGCGGAACACCTTCGCCAGCCGGCCGGTCACCTCGTCGATGATCAGGGCACCCAGCAGCGCCAGCACCAGCATCACCGGGATCTGCACCAGGCCGAACACCGCCACCCGGCGCAGACCGGCCAGGAAGTGCGGGTCGGTGAAGGCCTGCTGGTAGTTGGCGAACCAGCTGAAGTGGTCCCCGCCCACCAGGGTCGAGGTGCGCAGGCTGAGCCAGAAGGCGTAGCCGAGCGGGGCCACCAGGAAGGTCGCGAACAGCAGCGTGAACGGGGTGACCAGGAGCAGTCCCACGGCCCGGTGACGGGTGCGGGCGGACAGCCCTCCGGAACGCCACCCGGCGGTTTTGCCGGCCGCCGGGACGCGGTCGCCTCCGGCCGCCTGGCCGGAGGGTGCGGCTGCGGCGGCCGCCGGGGATCCCTGCCTGAGCAGGCTCATCACATCTCCTTGCGTCTGCAGGTGCCCCTGGCCGGCGCCGGACGGGACGCACCGGCGCCGGCCGGGGCAGTGCTGGGGGCGCCTCCCGTGCCCGAGGGGGCTGCGCGGCACGGGAGGAGGGCCCGCTGGTTAGTGGTTGACCTTGAATCCCTGCTGCGACGCGTAGCCGGTCACCTGCTGCTGCACGTTGTCGGCGACGGACGACCAGGGGGCCTGGCCCTGGATGGCCTTGCCGACCTCCGTGGTCTGGGTGTTGTAGGCGTAGTCCTGGAACGGGCTCCAGTCGAAGGACCCGATGCTGTTGGCGGCGGGCCCGAAGACCTTGTTGACCTGCTGGCCGCCGAAGAAGTCGTACTTCTTGTCCTGGAAGTACGAGCCGTTCAGGATCGGCTTGGCGAGCGGGAACAGGTAGGCCTGGTCGATGCCGATCTTCCAGGCGGCCTCGGAGGTCCCGAAGAGCTCCCGGGCGACCTCGGCGGCCTCCTTCGGGTGCTGGGTCTGCGAGGTGACCGCGAAGGTCGAACCGCCCCAGTCACCCTGGGCGTTGCCGCCCGCCGTCCACTGCGGCAGCGGCGCGGCGCGCCACTTGCCCGCGGTCTTCTCCGCGACGCTGGAGAGGTAGCCGGGGCCCCAGCCGGCGGCGAGGTAGGTGGCGTACTTGCCGCTGCTGAGCCCGTTGTAGAAGTCGGTGGTGGCGTACGACGCGGTGTCGACCAGCTTGTTCTTCACCAGGTCGCCCCAGTAGCCGTACACCTTCTTGGCGCCGTCGTCGTTGAGGTTGACCCCGAGGTTCGGGAGCTTGCTCGCCGAGTAGGTGTAGGGCTTGGAACCGGCCTGCCACATCAGGCCCTGCAGCCAGCCCGCGGCCGACTCGTCGCTGCCGAAGTCGGTCATGTACGCCTGGGGGTCAGCGGCGTGCAGCTTGGCCGCCTCCGTCTTGAACTCGTCCCATGTGGTGGGCACCTTCAGGTTGTACTTCGTGAAGATGTCCTGGCGGTACAGCATCGCCATGGGGCCGCCGTCGACGGGGATGGCGTAGACATGGTCGCCGTCCGAGACCTGGTTCCAGGCCCACGGCACGTAGTTGTCCTTGTCCTGGTTCGCGCCGTACGTGCCGATGTCCAGCAGGCCCTTCGTGAGCTGGATCGTCGGCAGCTCCTGGAACTCCAGCATCACCACGTCCGGGGCGCCCTGACCGGCCTTCAGCGCCGTCTTCAGCTTGGTGTACTCGTCCTGGCCGACACCGGCTTGCACCCAGTCGACCTGGACGTCCTTGTGGGTCTTGTTGAACTGGTCCACCACCGGCTTGAAGGCCGGGTACCACGCCCACACCTTGATGTGCACCGGGCCGCCGCCTGCCGCACCGGTGCCGGTGCCGCCGCCCGAGCCGCAGGCCGCGACGAGCACGCCGGCGAGGGCGGCGGACGCCGCCACAAACGCCCGGCGGAGGAGGCGGGGGTGTCGGCGGGCCACGCGGCGGGAGCCGCCTGTCGGATGCTGTCTGCTTCTGGACATGCACGTTCTCCTGAATGAGGTACCGGCTGGCCGGCTGGGGATGAGCGGGGGCGGAGAGGGAGGGATGGAGGCCGAGGAGGCAAGGAGTTCAAGAGAGGGGTTCGATGTGTTCGAAATATCGGATGGCGTTCGACCTTTTGGTCGTGCCGGTGGGATCACTTTGGGCACCACCACGGATCACTGCGGCAAAGGCGGCTCGTACGGCCACAGCAACCCGGCCGGGACCACCGGCCCCAGCCCGGACCAAGGCAGAGACCGACGGCTTCGGATGGCCGGCGGGAGGAGGGGCCGGGGAGGGACGGACCGGTCCCGCCTCCACCCCCGGGCCGTCTCCCGCGGGCTCTCTCGCGAGCGCCCGCAGTCGGCTCCGGACCCGCTCTCCTGTGGGAAAATGGGCAGCTCGCCGTACCGGACGACCCCCTCTGTTACGCTGTTTTGCAGCGCTGCAGAAGTGTTAACCAACACATTGCCGCGCGGCAAGGGGTAACGCGGCAGTAATTCGATGACTCCGAACGCGACATCCCAGGGGAAGGTGGCATATGGGAAGACCCGTCACATTGCGCGACGTGGCGGCTCGCGCAGGCGTCTCCAGCCGCACCGTGTCCAACGTGGTCAACGGGTACGCGCCGGTCACCGAGGCCACCCGCGCCCGAGTCCAGCAGGCCGTCGACGAACTCGGCTACCGGCCCAACGTCCTCGCCCGCAACCTCGCCACCGGGCGGTCCGGCCAGATCGCCGTGGTAGTGCCGTACCTGGACACGCCCTACTTCGCCGAACTGCTGCAGGGAGTCATCCGCGCGGCCCGTGTGCGGGGCTACAACGTCCTGATCGACCAGACGGAAGGCGATGCGGAGCACGAGAAACTGTTCCTCACCCGCGGCTCGCAGCACCTGCTCTTCGACGGCGTCATCTTCAGTCCACTCGGTCTGGCCCAGTCCGACCTGTCCGTCCGTGACGCGAGCCTCCCGCTCGTCGTGCTCGGCGAGCGCGTCAGTGACGGCAGCTTCGACCACATCGGCATCGACGACGTCACGGCCTCCCGCCAGGCCACCGAGCACCTGCTCGATCTCGGGCGGCGCCGCGTCGCCGCGATCGGTGACCAGCCCTACCGCACCGGCGAGGCAGCCCAACTGCGCACCCGCGGTTTCCGCTTGGCCCACGAACGCGCCGGACTGCCGGTCCACGAGGAGCTGATCATCTCCACGCCGCGCTTCAACCGCTCCGACGGCGCCACCGCCATGGCCCACCTGCTCGACCTGGAGGAGCCGCCGGACGCCGTCTTCTGCTACAGCGACCTGGTGGCGCTGGGCGCCCTGCACACACTGGCCTCCCGCGGCCTGCGGGTCCCCGAGGACGTCGCGGTCGTCGGCTACGACGACATCGAGGACGGCCGGTACTCCAACCCCACCGTCACCACCATCTCCCCCGACAAGAAGATGATCGCCGAAACGGCGGTCGAGCGGCTGCTCAAGCGCATCGGCAGCACCGCCCCGGTCCCCGGCCTGGAGATCCGCGCCCCGCACAGGCTCGTCGTGCGCCAGAGCACCGCGGGACAGCAGGCGGCCCACCAGGCCTCCGGTCCCTGAGGCGCAGCACCCTGGAGACCCGATCAGCAGTCCCACCGCCGCGGGCGGCCCTCCCCCAGGTCCATCCCATCGCGCCGGCCGCGCGGCGATGCGACCACGCACATCGCTGCACCCACCTCGCATGATCCGGGTCGGTCTGTGCGCTGCGGCCGCTGTGCGGCTACACGCCGCGGGGCGGCAGGGAGTCACGGATCGCCGCTGCCCGCGAAAAGACCTCCCTTGCCTTCTCGGGCCTCCCGAGCTCGTGCAGCACCAGGCCGATCTTGTTCAGCGCCGATACCAGGAGTTCTCGATAGGAGGCGTCGGTGCCGGCAAGGATTTGGTAGTAGCCGGCGGCTTCCTCGAACGGGACCAGAGCATCCTGCCCGCGGTCCAGCCGGTACAGGGCGGACCCGAGATTGTTCAAGGTCAGGGCCAGTTGCGGCACGAAGAAGACGTTGGTCCGGGAGAGCTCCCGGAAGACGGCGCATGACTCCCGGAGCGATCTGATGGCATCGTCCGGTCGACCACCGTTGCGGAGCCGATGTCGTCCGAGGTTGTGCAGGGCGACGGCGAGTGGGGGCAGATACCGGTCCGGCTCCTTCTCCGCCAACGGGCGGTGCACGAGGATCGCGGTTTCCAGGGTGAGGCGGATCGCCAATTCCTCGGTCTCTGCGTCGTCCGGCCGCTGGAATCCACTCGAACGTGAGTACACCCGTCGACGGCGCGGCGAGGGAGGCGGTGGCGTTCGCCGCCGCATCGCCGCAGCCTCCGCGGCGATGTCCCGTGCTTCGTGCGACGTGCCGAGTTCGTGCAGTACACCGGCCAACTCGTCAAGAATGCCGGCAAGGCGTTCCGGCAATCGCGAAGTCAGCTGTGAGGCCGTCAGGTTCTCCATGACCGCCCGGGCGTTCATCAGGGCGCTCTCCGCCTCGCCCAGCCGGCCCAGCCGCCGCAGGAGGTGTCCTCTCAGGCCGAGGTCGAGGGCGATGGCGCCGAAGGAGTCCCTTTCCGGTACGGCGCTCGCCAAGGCCCAGCGGATCGAGAACGCCTGCCCAGCGGCATCTGCGGCGTCGTCCGTACGCCCGCACTCGTCAAGCCGGAGTGCGAGCAGATGCAGCGAGTCCGCCAGCGCTTCCGCGTTGGTCGAGTCGGCGTCCCACTCCTTCCGGCGGATCGCCACCGCCTCCTCGGTGACGGCGAGCGCTTCGTCCGTCCGTCCCGTCTCGGCGAGTTGCCGTCCGGTCCATTCCAGTCCGTCCGCCAGGTCGGGAAGAAGAGCGGGTTGGACCGCAATCACTCTACGCAGGTGGTCAGTTGCCCTGTTGAAGAAGTCGAGAGCCTGGTCCGGCAGGCCCATCTCGGCCGTACAGACGCCGACATCGATGATCGAGCGCAGGTTGTCGGCGAAGTGGGTCGGGAAGTCGGCGTCGGTGAGTTCGCTGCGGATCTCCATCGCATCGAAGGTCGGACGCACCGACTCCTGGATCCGACCGAGTGAACGCAGCCGCCTTCCCTGCGCGTTCAGTGCCGAAGCGAGCTGCGGCAGCACGGACTCGTGCGAAGTCTCCCGGAGGGACAGGTAGATGGAGACGGCCTCATCGATGAATTCCAGTGCCGTCTCACCCCGTCCCAGGGCATGGGCGTTATCGCTGGCGGTCGCGAGGCATTCCGCGAGGAGGAGCAGTTGGCTGTCCGAGCCGTCATCGACAAGTGCCCGGGCGACCTGGGCGGCCTCGGCGGACAGGGCAAACGCCTTCACGAGCAGGCCCCCGATGTCCGTCAGCGCTCGGCTCAGTCGGATCAGGGCCTTGACCTGGAGGGGAAGCACCGAAGGGTCGGCCTCCGCCATGCCCTGCCGTCCGAGGTCCACCGCCTCTTCCAGGGGCTGGACCGCGTCGAGCGGGCGCCCGGCGTGCAGCATCCGCAGCCCCAGCCTGTTCAGCAGCCGCATCCGCTCGGCCGGGGCGGACGTGGCCTCCAGCCGCCGTGGGGTGACCCGCTCACATATGGCCACAGCTCCGGTGGCCAGGTCGAGCCGTGTCAGCTCTCCGCTCAGGTCCTCGATGGTGTCGTCGACCATGGTCAGCACATCCAGGTCCGCGTCTTCCACGGCGGCCAACCGCAGAAGAGCGGTGCTGCCCGCATGAGTGGCGACTTCCGGGTGCGCTCCGAGCATCGGATGGAGGTAACCGGTGGCGACATGCGGCCATCGGGCGGCCGCAGCGGCGAGGAAGGTGACCGCCCGCGTGATCCAGTTCCGCGGAAGGGCGTCGGAGAGGGGCTGCAGGAAGGTGGTGCAGACGGCGGCGGCCCAGCGGTCCGTGGGGTAGGCGGTGACGGGGCTGCCGGGCAGGGTGAGTGCCAGGAAGTCCTCGGCGAGGCGGTCCGGGAGCAGCGGCTGGAGCACCCCCTCGGAGAACAGTTCCGTGGACGGGTAGCAGACGGAGTGGTCGGCGAGGAGCACCTCGGGCGGAATCTCGTCGCTCACCACCCCGAGCAGCCGTTCCGCGTGGCTTCGGTGGCTGAGGCCGATGAGGGCGGCCAGAAACACCATGCGCGCCATCACCGCCGGAGGTGTGCGGTAGCCGGATCCCGCCCCGGAAGTCTCGTAGAGCTGCTCCCAGTTCTCGTGCTCGCGGTCGAGCAGATAGGCGGTGAGTCCCGTCATTCCGGCCGGGGCGCGCCGGCCGTGGGCCGCGGCGTCCACCGCCACGAGGGCGGCCGTCAGCACTGCCAGAGTCAGCCCGAACTCCGCATCGTTCAGCGCATCCGGGGGACTGATCCTTTCCGGTTCCGTGATCTGCCGGTAGTGCCGGGCGAAGCTGTCCCGTGCGACGCTGAACAGACGCTCTCGCTGGTCGCCGGCCTCGGGAATCGGAGCCAGGTACTGGTCGGAGGAGTCGGCGTTCACCCTCAGCCGGTTCAGCCTCCCGCGGACCGCCGGCCACTGGTCGACCGACCGGGCCAACAGCAGGACACGGGCAGGAACGTCCTTCTGCAGCAGCCGGTTGTGGAACAGCCAGCTCAGATGGGAGACGGGCCAGCGGTCCGCGTAGTCGACGAGAACGAGCACCCCCCTGTGTCCGTCCAGACGCAGGTCCTGGTTGAGCTCCGCAGGGGGGTGGGTGTCGGTGCCGTGGACCGCGTCCACGACCTTCCAGCCCCTGGCGCCGGCGTCGGCGGCCAGTTGGAGGGCGAGCCGGGTCTTGCCCTGCCCGCCTTCGCCGTGCAGCCAGCGAACGGCAAGCCGCTGCCCGGTGTCACGCCACGCGGTCAGCGCCCGTAACTCCTCGTCGCGTCCCGTGAAGTCGACCACCGCGGAACGTGAGTCGAGCATCCGGGAGGGCTGGGCCCGCAGCCACTCGGTGTCCAGAGCGGTGACCGGCTGATGCTCGAAGAGGCGGTACACAGGCGTACCGTCTCCGAAGACATGGATGTCCGCGCCGATCGTTCCGTAGGCGTATCCGGACTCGACCCTGATTTCCTGCAGAGCGTCCCACCCCGCGTCATCCGCACCCGGACTCACTGCCTCCGGTCCTCACCGGTGGGAGGGTCCGAGGGCATTCCCTGGTGGTAGTGGATGACGTTTCCTCCCATCACCCCGTACACCGTTCCGTGATCACGGGCGATGTTGGTCATCACCCAGTTCTTCCCGCCCTTGGGGAGCTCGCTCTGTATCTCCTCAATGAGGCGACGGAGCTCCGACTCGGCATCAGGATGTTCGGTCAGCAACTGGGCGAGCTCCAACTGCCACTGCCCCAGAATCAGTTGCCTGGCCTGATCCCGATCACCCGACCGCTCGACCAGCGTCGCGTGGTGGTCCAACTGCCCTTCCAGAGACGCCCGATGCGCCTCTCCCCTTCGCCGGAACAGGCGGATGACACCGTTGCGACTTGTCTGCCACGCATCCGAGGCCATGGCCGACACAAGTGCTCCGGCTCCCGTACCCGCCAGCGCCGTGATCGCTTCCGGCAGCATCGAGTCCCCCTATCACCTAGCCGTTCGTTGAGAGTACTTGCCCGCCGCGCGGACAAGGAGGAACACGACCGAGATACCCTGCGCGGGCGCCGCGGGCCGCGAGACCTCACGGTGCGGAGCGTGGCAGGAGGTATGCGACCGGGGCCATGACTCCGCCACGTGCGTCAGTCGCCCAGGATCCGCTCCCACAGCAGCCCGTCCTGCCAGCTCCCGTCGAGAAGGATCGAGGAGTGCGCGACGCCGTACGGGGTGAACCCGTTGCGGCGCAGCACCCGTTGCGACGGCAGATTCTCCAGGTTGGTGGACGCCTCAGCGCGGTGCAACCCGAGTTCGTCCGTCATCACCCGGAGCGCAAGCCCGACGGCGCGCCCGGCGTGCCCTCGGTTCTGGGCGACGCCGGCGATCCAGTAACCGACGGAAGCGCGGCGCAGGTGCGGCTGCGGCAGGATGCCTCCGACGGTGACCTGCCCGATCACCCGGTCGTCGGCGAGCACCACGCCCGGCCAGACCGTGCCGGCCCGGAATCCGGCCAGCAACCTGTCGATCCGCTCCGCCTGGCCCTCCGGGGTGAAGAAGTCGGCCGGCCGGGCCGGTTCCCACCGCCGGAAGGCCTCGAAGTCCCGCACCCTGTGCGCGGCGATCGGGGCGGCATCGGTGGGCTCTATCAGGCGGATCCTGGTGCTGTCGGGCATGGGCTGATCCTCGTCGCGGTGCGTCGGATGGGACCGGCCAGCCTATGCGGGCCGCGGCGGCCGGCACCGTCACCGGCTGCGTCGGCGTCGGTGTCGGTGTGCTTTGCCACGGCGGGGAAGATCGGCCCGGCTTCGTGGCCTGGTGCTCGGTACCGCCGTCTCGGCCGAGCTGCCCGCCGTGATCGTTGCTGCCGATGCTGCTGCCCTCCGACGTGGTCTGGACGTGGGGCAGCAGCCCGGTATCGGGAGAGGCCCTCGGCCGGCCCCAACGGGGGGTCAGGTGCTGGTGCGCGCCGGTTGGGCCGGGCGGGTGGGGACGTCTGCCACGGCGGTGCGGTGAGCCCGTTCGATGGCCTGGCCCCAGTAGGTTCCGGCGACCATGAGCGCCGCGCCGAGGGCGGCCGGGAGGGTGAGCCGTTCGCCGCCGAGGCTGATGCCCACGGCGACGGCCCACACCGGTTCGGTGCCCAGCAGGAGGCTGGCCCGGCTGGCGGAGGTGCGCTGCACCGCCCAGGTCTGGGCCAGGAAGGCGAACACGCTGCAGAACAGGGCCAGGTAGACCAGCTGGGTCCAGGTCGCGGCGTCGCCGTGTGCCAGGACCCGCCGGTCCGCCATGGCGGGCATGAGGAACAGCGCCGAGCCGACGATGGTCTGGACGGCCGTCAGGTGCAGTGGGCGTATGGCGCGGGCTGCGGTGAGTCGTCCGACGAGGGCGACGTGTCCCGCCCGCACGGCTGCCGCGGCCAGCATGAGCAGGTCGCCGATCCGGGGGGCGTGCAGTCCGGTGCCGGACATCAGGAGCCCGACAGCCACCAGGCAGACGCCGGCGGCGAGGAAGAACACCGGCGGCAGGCGGCGGCCCCCGGTACGGTCGAGCAGCGGCGTCAGCACGATGGTCAGGCTGATGATCAGCCCGGCGTTGGCGGCGCTGGTGTGGGCCACCCCGAAGGTCTCCAGTACCAGGACGGCCGCCTGCGTGATGCCCAGCAGCGTGCCGGCGCGCAGCTCGTCGCGGGACCAGCGGCGGCTTCCGCGACGGGAGACGACGAGGGCGGCGCAGGCGAGTGCGGAGATCGCGTACCGGACGAACAGCACCACCAGGACCGGCATGGCGGATGCGGCGGTCTTCGCCGCCAGGTAACTCGAACCCCAGACGATCGCGACGAGCAGAAGCACCATGTCGGTACGGCGGGTGTCAGGCATGCCCCTACGCTGCACCCTCGGTGACTCTGAAGCCCAGTACCAACTTCTCAAACCACGCTGTAGCAGAACTACACTGTGGCCGGTGGACGCACGGCAGTTGCGGATTCTGCGCGAACTGGGAGAGCTGGGCAGCGTCACCGCGGTCGCCGAGGCGCTGCGGGTGACTCCGTCGGCGATCTCGCAGCAGCTGCGGTTGCTGCAACGCTCGATCCCCGTCGCGCTCACCGAACGCTCCGGACGGCGGGTGGTGCTCACCGAGGCCGGGCAGGCCCTGGCCGCCGCGGCGATCGAGGTGGAGACCGCCCTCGCCCGGGCGCGGCACACCATCGGCGACTTCGTCGAGCGACCGGACACCGATGTGTCGGTGGCGGCCTTTCACAGCGCGGCGGCGGCGTTCTTCCCGCTCCTGCTGCGCGGTCTCGCCGGGCCTGACCGTCCCCGGGTGGCCCTCGCCGACGAGGACGTCGCGCAGGATCGTTTCCCCCGGCTCACCCGGGACTACGACCTCGTGCTGGCTCACCGCCTGGACCACGCTCCCGCCTGGCCGCGTACCGTGACCGTCACCACGCTGCTGCGCGAACCGCTCGATGTGGCGCTTCCGGCCGGCCACCCGCTGGCCTCGAAGCGACGGCTTGCTCCCGGGGATGTCGCCGATCACCCCTGGATCACGGTTCACGACGGCTTTCCGCTGATGGCCACGGTCCAGGCCATCTCCGCCGCCGCGAACCGCCGGCTCGACATCGTCCACCGCATCAACGAGTTCTCGGTGGTCGCCGAGGCCGTGGCCGCCGGCGGCGGGCTGGCACTGATGCCCCGCTGGACCGCCCGTCCCCACCCGGCGCTGGTGCTCAGGCCGCTGAGCGGCGTGCACGCCCGGCGTCACATCGACGTGCTCCACCGCCCGGAGCACAGCGCACGCACGGCGGTCCGGATCGTCCTCGCCGAGTTGGAGCGCGCCGCCGCGGCGATCCGCAACCGGGACACCGGCGACCACGGTGCGTCGGACGCGGGCCGGTAGAGAGGTGTCGGCGTGGAAGCGACGTGGGATGGGCTCAGCCGAACAGCGAGGAACCCAGCGGGCGCTGCCGGTCGAAGCCGGGCAGGATCAGGAACGTCGCGCTGGCGGTGGTGGTGGTGAAGGGAAGCAGCGCGTCGAAGCCTTCCATGTGGGCGAGAGTGCTGGTGAACGTCCGCAGGTCGTTCTGGAAGCTGATGAACAGCAGGCCGGGGGCCGGTTCGTCGGTGCTGTAGGAGCGGCGGAGCATGAGGCCGACGCCGACCACGGTGGCGTTGGCCCGGCGGACGTGCGCGTGCGCCGGGACGAGGTAGCGCCCGTCCGGGGTCCTGGCGCCGAGCTCCGGGTCCGAGGTGATGGTGCCGCCGGACAGCGGAGCGCCGGTGCCCCGGTGCCGGCCCAGGGCCGCCTCCTGGTCGGCGACGGAGAGCGCGGCGAACCGCGGCAGGTCGAGTTCCATGCGGCGCAGGACGGCGATGGTGCCGCCGGCCACCGGGGCCGGGCCGCCGGGCAGCCACAGGTCACCCCGCTGCTCGGCGGCGGTGTGCGGGCCGACGATGCCGTCGATGAAGCCGAGCAGGTTGCGCGGCGCGGTACGGCCCTCGCCCACCGGAAGGGCGGCGCCGCGGCGCGCGGACTGCCGCCAGCGCTCGCGCAACCGGTCACCGGCCCGGTCCAGGAGCGCGGCGGCGGCCACCGGCAGGACCAGGGCGTCGCTCGCGCAGATCTGCATCAGCAGGTCACCGCCGCGCGCCTCGGGGGCGATCCGCTCCCCGGAGAACGGCGGGAGGTCCGTCGCGCCGGGCAGTTCGGGACCGGCCATGCGCACCAGCCGCGGGCCCACCCCGATCGTCACGGTGAGGTCGCCCGGCGGCAGACCCATCAGCCGCTCGTCGGTCCCCGCGGTGAGGGTGCGGACGGTCTCACCGAGGGCGGCGAGCAACGGGCCGACGCCCACCCCCGCGCGGACATCGGCCACCACGGCCAGCAGGTTGCGCTGCGCCGGCTGCGGAAGCGTGATTCCCGCCTGGTACCGGCCCGTCGGCGGCACCGGCGCGGGAGGCGCGTCCGGCCCGTCCGCCCGGGCGGACCGCGCCTCGCACCCGGCGGTGAGGCCGGCGGCCACCATGGCCCCGGTGGCATCGAGGAACGCGCGGCGTGACGGATGGCGATCGGCTTGGCGCATAGCGCAGAGAGTGCCATATCACCCTGGAATCAGGGTGGTTTGGACATATTCCCGGACACCTGACACGGCGTCGTGCCAGACTCGGGATCATGCCTCGTAACGGCCTTCGCGCGATCGCCGCGGTTGTGGGCACCCTGGCGTTGGTGGGCGGCTGCGGCCTGGGCGACAGCGGCCCGGACCAGGGCCGGCGACCGGCCGGCGCGCACGTGACCATCCGGGTGCCCGCCGACGCACCGACCATCTCGGCCGCGGTGTCCCTCGCCCACCACGGTGACCTGGTGCTGGTCGCGCCGGGCCGCTACCACGAGTCGGTGAAGATCACCACGCCTGGTGTCACGCTGCGCGGCGCGTCCCGCGACGCAGTCGTCATCGACGGGCAGTTGCGGCAGGCGAACGGCATCGTCGTCACCGCGCCCGGGGTGGCGGTGGAGAACCTCACGGTGGAGGACAACACGCAGAACGGCGTGCTGGTCACCGGCTCGGCGGCGGCCGTCGCCGGGTTACCCGGGCGCAGCGGCGGCTACGACACCGGCAGCGAGCCCGTCACCTTCCTGAAGTCCTTCCTGGTGTCCTATGTGACCGCGACCCGCAACGGGCTCTACGGCATCTACGCGTTCTCCGCGCAGAACGGCGTCATCGAGCACTCGTACACCTCCGGAGGGGCCGACTCCGGCATCTACGTCGGGCAGTGCAGGCCGTGCCGCGTCGTGGTGCGGGACAACGTCGCCGAACTCAACGCGGTCGGCTACGAGGGCACCAACGCGAGCGGCGAGATGTACGTGGTCGGCAACCGCCTGGCCGGCAACCGGGTCGGGCTGACCACCGACTCCGACCACCAGGAGAAGCTGCTCCCGCAGCGGGACGCCGTCGTCGCCGGCAACCTCATCGCGGACAACCAGCAGCACGCGACACCCGAACAGGCCGACGGCGGCTGGGGCATCGGCGTCGGCATCGACGGCGGCAGCGGCAACAGGTTCGTCCGCAACCGCATCGAGGACAACACCAACGCCGGACTGGTGATCACCGCGACCGCCGACATCCCCCCGGACGGCAACGAGATCGAGGACAACACCTTCGCCGCCAACGGCCTCGACGTCGGCTGGACGTTCCCCAGCGCCACCCAGGGACACGGCAACTGCCTGAACGGCAACGACCTGCGCACGACCGTCCCCGCCCGGCTCGCGGCGGCGGCCTCCTGCCCGGTTCCCGCCACCTCGGCCACGCCGTCCGGGACCTGGACGGCGCCCACCGCCCCGGCCGGCATCCCGTTCACCGACGTGGCCGCGCCCGCCCCGCAGCCGCAGTTCCCGAACGCCACCACCACCGGCGCGACGGTCGTCCCGGCCGTTCCCGCGCTGCCGGACCTGGCGGCCATCGCGCTGCCGCCGGACTCGCTCCTCGCGGGCAGCGCCCGGGTGCGGACGTCCTGAGCCGCGGCTACCGCGCCGGAGTGGTGCCGGGCACCGGCCGGACCGGCACATACGCCTGGGTGTCGAAATCGACGACCACCGGCTGGGGTTCGGATGCCACCGTGGCCTCGACCCGCTCCATCGTGCCGTCCGAGGCGATCCAGTAGCGGACGGTGCCCGACGCTGCGGCCCCGGCGCGGTCGTGCGGACCGCTCATGATGTCCACGCGGCGGCCGCGCACCTGGTCCGTCCCCAGCCAGGCGGCGCCGTTCTGCGGCAGCAGTTCGGCGTTGTCCGGCCGGTCGCTGCCGAGACCGAGAGCGATGGCCAGCGAACTGTCCAGGGCGCTGCCGGCGGTGTTCAGCGGGCGGCCGACCCAGCCCGACCCGGGTGGCGTTGCCGGCGCGGCGGCCGGGGCGTTCGCCATGGGGTCGACGAGCACCGTGGTGGCCGTCCACTCGATCAGCCCGTCGCTGGAGGTGTCGCGCCCGGTGCCGTGCACCACCCCGTAGCCCAGCCGGGCCCGGTAGTCGACGGATCCGGTGAGGACCAGCCCGCCGGCGGTGCCCGGCACGGTGATCCGCACCGCGCGGCCGCCCGCCTGGTAGTTGCGGAACCGCGTGATCGCCAGCCGGTTCACCTCGTCGGGGGTCAGCGCGCGCCGGCCGGCGGAGCCGTCACCGCCGCCGATGACGAGGAAGGCGGCCACCGCGGCGGCCACCGGCACGAGGGCAGCCACCGCCCAGCGGGGCCGCGGCCACCGGCGTCGGCCCGCCGCACGCCGCGGGAGTTCTCTGGGGGCTCGTAAGGTGCGCACGCGGCGCGATGCTAACAGTCACAATCCCCCAATGCGCCCCAAGCACCCGTTCGTTGGAACAAGTACCTGTTTCCCCATCACAACACACCGTCACCCTGCTAACGTCCCAAAGCTGCTCAGCTGACGATGAGATAAAGGAATGCCATGCCATTACGAAGGCTGGTACGGGTGGGGCTCTCCGGTCTGCTGCTGGTAGGCGGCGTGACGGGCACGGCGGTGACGGGCGCGGGGACGGCCGGCGCGTCGAACTCCGACGGCACCCTGACGGTCGAGGTCCTGCGGGACTTCTTCGGCACCGGCGTGATCAACGCGACCATGGACGTGCCGCAACGGGGCATGCGGGCCGACATCACCGACGCCGCCGGCCACCACGTCACCGGTATCACCGACGCCACCGGAAAACTCGTGGTGCCGCCGTCGACGGCACTCACCGGCGGCCGGTACCGCGTCGACGTCACCGTCCCGGCGCCCTACAGCGACCACCTGCGGGCCGCGCCGGCCTCCACCGCACCGAACCACTTCGACAGCTTCACCACGTTCGTGGACGTCTCGGCCGGCAAGGACGCCTCGGTGATCACCGGCGTCTGGGACCCGGCCGACTACACCCTGCCGGACGCGCGGTACTTCGTCCCCATCCAGAACGGCGCCAACGGGACGGACACCAGGGCCCTGGTGACGTTCGGGACGGACGCCCGCGGCACCTGCCCCGCGGAGCGGGCGTGCCCGGCCGTCATCGACACGCAGGCCCAGGTCGGCACCACCTTCGGGCTGGCCTACGACAGGAACCGGCACCGGCTGTTCCAGGCGGAGTTCGCCCGGCGGTACGCGGCCTACGGGCCGGACGGCGGTGACGCGATCTACACCGTGCCCGCCGCCGGCACCGGCGTCCCGCGGCTGTTCGCGAAGGTGCCCGGCGCCGCCGTCACGCCGCACGACACCGCCGACATGATCAAGGACCCGGGATTCACCCAGGCCCCGGGCAAGGAGAGCATCGGCGGCATCGCCCTGTCGGAGGACGGCTCCACGCTCTACGCGGTCAATCTGCGGACCCGCAGCCTGGTCAGCTTCAGGGCCACCGGCACCACCGCCCCGGCACCCGAGGCGACGGTGCACATCCCGGACCCGGGCTGCGCGGCACCCACCGACTGGCGGCCGTTCGCGGTGGCCACGCACGACAACACGCTGTACGTCGGTGGCGTGTGCGACGCGGAGAGCACGAACGAACGCGCCGACCTCAAGGCCGTCGTCTCCACCTATGCCGGTGGGCGGTTCCACACGGTGCTGACCCATCCGCTCACCGCCGAGCGCGGCACCGTCTTCACCGGCGCCGGCGACATCGCTCAGGCCACCCACTGGAACCCGTGGAACACCTCCCTGGCCACGTGGGACGAACGGAAGGCGGGCAACGCCTTCATCGATCCGCAGCCGGAGCTCGCCTCCCTCGCCTTCGCCCGCGACGGTTCGATGATCCTGGGTTTCCGCGACCGCTTCATGGACGTTCTCAGCGCCCGGGGGCTGGACCCCCGTCCGGGGAACACCACGGCGGAACTCGGCATGTCCGGCGGTGACATCACGATGGCCTGCGCCGATCCCACCGGTGGATACGCGTGGGAGGGCACCGGAGACTGCCCCAACCACGCCACCCCCGCCAACGACGACGGCGAGCCCAGCGGTGTCGTCGAGTACTTCCCGGGCGACTACTTCGCCGGCGGGCACAAGGAGACCGCGCTGGGGGCGGTGGCCTACATTCCGCAGCAGCAGTGGGTCGTCAGCACGGAGTTCGACCCGATCGCCCACGTCGAGACCTCCGGGACCGGCTACTACGACGTGACGACCGGGCAGGGCCCGGGCAACGCCCCGGCGGCCAACGGGTACCAGTTCGTCGGTCAGGAGCAGAACGGCTTCGGCAAGGCCGGCGGGCTCGGCGACATCGCGTACACGGCGGCGAACGCGCCCATCCAGATCGGCAACCTGGTCTGGTTCGACGGCGACCACAACGGCGTCCAGGACCCCGGCGAGGTACGGCTGCCGGACGCGACCATCAACCTGCTGGACGCCCGCGGCAAGCAGGTGGCGACGACCAGGACCGACGCCGCCGGCGAGTACTACTTCGGCGGGGTCGGCGCCGACTACCGGCTCACGCCGAACGCGAAGTACACGGTGCAGTTCGACGTGTGCACCGCCGACACCACCACGGTGCCGGACCAGCCGCCGGCCGCCGATCTGCGGTTCACGCTCCCGCTGGCCGGTACCGACCGGGCGCACGACTCCAACGTGATCCCGCCGACCACCGGACAGCTGTGCAACGGGTACGCACCCGTCACCGCGCCGGCCGACCCCGGCGGCGTCGACCACACCATCGACGCCGGCGTCTACATCCCGAAGCCGGCACCGCCCTCGTCCCCGCCGCCGTCCTCCACGCCGCCGGCGTCCACACCGCCGACGACCGCGGCACCCACCCCGGCGGCCCCGGGCGGCCCGGGCGACCTCGCCCACACCGGCCTCTCCGGCATCCGGCCGCTGATCGTCCTGGTCCTCCTGCTCCTGGGCGCGGGCATCGCGTTCGTGTTCGTCACCAGGAAGCACCGCGCCAGGCACCGCTAGAAGACGGAGTACCGGCGGAGGCCGCGGAGGAGGCACCATCGGCTGACTGAGTCACCGGACGGCCAGGTGACCGGTCAGCCGATGGAGCGGGGCGCGGTGTGCTGCTGCCATCCGGCGACAGCACACCGCGCGCAGCCATCGCAGGGCGCCGCCTAGCGCCTCGCCCGAGTCCGCGGCGACCGGGCCTGATGACGGCGATGCCGTCGGCCACCGGTGCGCCGGCGTCGGAAAACCACACGGTAAGTGAACCGTGAGTCACGTGCGGCGCGGCCGGTGCCAACGGGTTCGGCCTGCGATCGTCCTGTGATTCACTAGTGCGTATGGTCCTGTCTCTGCGTCCGTCTGCCTGCCGGTGACCACCGAACCGATCGCGGCCACCCGACCGCGCAACCGCAAGCAGCTCATCGTCGAGGCGGCGAGCCGGGTGTTCAGTGAACGCGGCTACCACGCGGCATCCATGGAGATGATCGCCGCCAGCGTGGGAATCAGCGCGGCGGCCCTGTACCGGCACTTCCCGAACAAGTACGCGCTGTTCGCCGAGTGCGCGAACGTCATGGTGGACGGTCTCGTCGCGGCACTGGACGAGGTGCCGCCCGAGGCGTCCTCGGCCGATGTGCTCGCCTCGGTCGCCCGGATCGCCGTGACCCATCGCGCGTCGGGCGGCCTGTACCGGTGGGAGGCCCGGTACCTCGAGCGGGAGGACCGCCGGCTGCTGCGTGAGAAGTTCGCGCGCGTCGTCGGACGGGTGACCGAGGTGGTGCGGCGCGAGTACCCGCTGCCCGAGGCGGGCCTGCGCGCCGCGGCGGCCCTCGGCGCGATCGGATCCATCACGATGCACCACATCTCCATCGGCCAGCGCCGGGCCGAGGAACTGCTGCTCGCCTCCGCCCTGCGCGTGGTCGCGACCGACCCCACGGCGGCCGTCGGCGGCCCACGCCCCATCGAGCTGCCCGCCCAGCCGGTTCCGCGCACCCGGCGGGCGGAGATCCTGGCCGCCGCCATCCCGCTGTTCGCCCGGGACGGGTTCGCCAAGGTCACGAACGGGCAGATCGCGGAGGCGGTGGGGCTGGCGCCGTCCGCGATCTACCGCCACTACCCCACCAAGGTGGACATCCTGGTGGCGGCGTGCCTGCAGGCGGCGGGACTGCTGACCCAGGCGGTCGGCCAGAGCCTCAACGAGGTGGCCGATCCGCACGACGCCGTGGTCGCCCTGGCGGCGACCTACGTCGCCTACAGCTTCGAGCACACCGCGCTCACGAGCGTCGCCGAAGCCGAGGTCGCGGGCCTGCCGGACGACCTGCGGCAGCCCCTGGTCATGGCCCAGCGCGAGCACATCGCCGTGTGGGAGCAGCAACTGCGGCTGGTCCGGCCGGAGTTGGACGCGCGCCAGGCCCGGGTGCTGGTGCACGCGGGGTTCGGTGTCGTGGTCGAGGCCGGTCGCAGGCTGCGCTGGCAGGACGGTGCCGAGCACCGGGACGCGGTCACCGCCCTGGTGGTGGGTGCCCTGGGCCTGTAGGGCGGTGCCCGGGGGCCGGACGCGCCGCAGAACGGCCGGGCAGGTGGTGGGTCAGTCCCGGTGTCGCGTGGCCGGAACCTCAGGGCGGCTCGGGTGGCCCGAGCCGGGCAGCGGGACGCCCCGCGACCGGCAAGGACGGTCGCGGGGCGTCACACCAGCGGGTGCGCCGGCTCAGGCGCCGGGCCGGTTCGCGGTCGGGAGCGTGATCGGGGTCTGCGTCGGCGAGGTGCCGTTGTTCAGGAACAGCATCGCGATGCCGCGCAGGAGCTGGTCGAAGACGTAGAAGCCGTCGGGCACCACCGACGTCAGCCCTTCGCGGAAGGCGACGAACGCCGGCCAGCCGACCTCGATCAGGGTCCGCGACACCGCGTCGTGGGGCAGCCCGAGCATGTCGCTGTACTCGTCACCGATCAGGTAGCGGACGAACTCGCTGACGAGCCCGGTGTCCACGCCCAGGACGGGCTGCTCGACGTACCCGAGCAGCGTCTGGGCCAGGCTGATGCCCTCGGGCGTGGGGGCGATGACCGGCCACAGCATCTGCGTCGCCTGCGCCTGCGCGTCGGCCCAGCTGGCGGGGATGAACTGGTCCTGCACACCGAGCAGATGGAGGGCGACCTGCCACGCGTGCAGGTCAGCGGCCTGCTCCGCGTCCGAAACCGGGACCTTCCACTTGATCAGGTTGTTGTGCGCGACGGTGGCCACCGAGTGGAACGTACGCAGGATGTCGCCGTTGCTGATCGGCTTCGGCTGGTCGGCGCTCGCCATGAAGTGCGTGGACTGCGGCAGCAGGTTGCGCACCGCGGCGTGCACCAGGCGGGTCTTGTTGGCGGTGACGACGAAGTGGCCGGTGGGCTCCCAGGCGGTCTCCGAGTCGAGGTCGTAGCCGAAGGTGAAGGTCTTGGCCGCGCGGGCCTTCATGTCGGCGCCGCCCGCGGACCAGTAGACCGCCCTGGCCTCCCGCGGGATCACGCAGCTCAGGATCCCGCTGCCGAGGCTCTGGGACACGAACAGGTAGGTGGCCAGACGCTTGTAGTACTGCTCGGAGGCGGTGAGCAGCGTGCGGTCGGCCCACGAGGGCAGCTGGTTGACCTGCGTCAGGTAGTCGGTCAGGTAGCCCGGCATGCCGGACGGCAGCGGGTCACTGTTGTTGACCCACGACGTCCAGGCCGTGTTGACCGCCGGGACGGCGCCGTCGGCGAGGAGCTGGGCCGCCACCTGGTCTGCCGCGGGGTCCCAGACCGAGAACGGGTCGGTCACGGTGTTGGTCCCGGCGAGCGAGCCCGAGGACGACCACGCCCACGCCTGGGGCACGTCCGCCGCCACGCCGACCAGGCCCAGCATGGCGCCGAGCGACAGGACGCGCCTTCTGCTGAGATTTCCCATTCACTTACCTACTTCCGGGGCAGGCCGGACATCGCCTTGGCCCGCTTCTGTTGTGCGTGATACGAGCGGGTTACAACATTGTCCGAGGGAGTGATTTCTGATTAACATAACGACGCACGCCGCCGTCGGCAAGGCCCCTGCACAACCCGGACGCCGCCGCTGTGGCACAGCGGTGCCCGGCTCCCGGCTCTGCCAGTGCCGCTGCCGCGAACGGGTGCAGAGCCGCCGCGTCCGACCCGAACCAGTCCGGTACCCCCGAGGAGCCCCGCATGAGCACGGAGCAGGACCAGATCACAGTGCCGCCGCCCACCGCGGCGACAAGCTCGCGACCCGGCTGGGTGACCGACGAGCTGATCGGGCAGTGGTGTGCGTGGGTACGCCGGGACGAGACCCGGCACGAGAGCGCCACCGTCGAGCCGCTGACCGCGCTGGCGCCCTACGACCTGTCGCCGATCACCCCCGTCCCCGCATGCACCCCGCAGGACGTCGAGTCCGCGGTCGCCGCGGCCCGGACGGCCCAGCCGGAGTGGGCGCGCACGTCACTCTCCCGCCGCGGCGCCATCGTGCTCGCCTTCCACGACCTGCTGCTGGAGCGGCAGGACCAGGTGCTCGACCTGATCCAGTGGGAGACCGGCAAGGCGCGGTATCACGCCTGGCAGGAAGTGGCCCAGGTCGCGGCGATCGCCCGGCACTACGCACGCCGCGCCGGGCACTATCTGGCCACGAAGCGGGTGCGGGGGATGGTGCCCGGCCTGACGAAGGTCAAGGAGGTGCGGGTACCCAAGGGCGTCGTCGGCATCATCTCGCCATGGAACTACCCGCTCTACCTGGGGGTCGGCGACGTGCTGCCGGCGCTGCTGGCCGGCAACGCCGTCGTGTCCAAGGCGGACCCGCAGACCGCGCTGACCATGCTGTGGACCCGTGCCCTGCTGGCCGAGGCGGGCCTGCCCGCCGACCTGTGGCAGATCGTGGCCGGTGACGGCGCCGTGGTGGGGACGGCCGTGGTGGACGCCGTCGACTTCGTCTGCTTCACCGGATCGACCGGCACCGGGCGCACCGTCGCCGAGCGTGCCGCGCGGCGGCTGGTCGGGGCCTCCCTCGAACTCGGCGGCAAGAACCCGCTCATCGTGCGCGCGGACGCCGACATCGCCGCCGCGGCGGCCGGCACGGTGGTGGCCGCGTTCGCGAACACCGGGCAGATGTGCATCCACATCGAACGCGTCTACGTCCACGAGAAGGTCTACGACGCCTTCCGCGACGAGCTGGTGCGCGCGACCGGGGCGCTGCGGCTCGGGCAGTCCTACGACTACTCTGCGGACATCGGGTCCCTGGTCTCGCCGGCCCAGCTCGCGGCCGTCACGGAGCATGTCGACGACGCGGTGGCCAAGGGGGCGACCGTGCTCACGGGCGGCCGGGCCCGGCCCGACATCGGCCCGCTGTGCTACGAGCCGACGATCCTCGAGGGCGTCACCCACGAGATGGCGGTCTGCGCGGGGGAGACGTTCGGCCCGGTGATCTCGCTGTACTCCTACGCCACGGACGAGGACGCGGTCTCGCTGGCCAACCAGGGCACCTACGGCCTGTCGGCGTCCATCTGGTCGAAGGACACCCGCGAGGCCGAGCGGATGGCCGGGCTGATCCGCTGCGGATCGGTCAACGTCAACGACGGTGCGGCCGCCGCGGCCGGCAGCATCGAGGCCGGGATGGGCGGCATGCGCGAGAGCGGACTCGGCCGCCGCCACGGGGCCGAGGGAATCCGCAAGTACACCGAGAGCCAGACGGTCGCCGTGCAGCGCCTCATGCCGCTGGGCCCGACGCCGAAGCAGTCGGTGGAGAGCTTCATCCGCCGCACCAACGGTCAGCTGGCCCTGATGCGTCGGCTGGGGGTGCGATGACCGGCCGTACCTCATCCGTGCTCGCGCGGTGGCAGGCCCTGCGCGCCGCGGCGGGCCCGATCGACCCGGACGAGCTCGACGCCCTGTGGGCGGACCTCGAAACCGTCGAGGCGTCGTCGATCCTGGGGGCCTGGCGGGGCTTCGCCTTCCCGACCGGCCACCCCATCGAGCGTGTGCTGGCGGGCAGCCGGTGGCACGGCAAGCGGTTCGTCGCCCTGGACGACGCCAAACCACTGATCTGCCGTGCGGAGGACGGCAGTCTGTACTCCGACACCACGGCGGGCCGGGGCGAGGCCAGCTTGTGGAACATCGAGTTCCGCGGCGAGGTCACCGCCACCATGGTCTACGACGGCATGCCCGTGTTCGACCACTTCAAGCGCGTCGACGACACCACCCTGATGGGCGTGATGAACGGCAAGCCGGGCGTCGTCCTGGCGAACGGCCGGCACTTCTACTTCGGCCTGGAACACGAATGAAGATCTCCGCGCTGCTGTCCCACGGCTCCGGGGCCGGCGAACTCGTCGCGGCGGAGCTGGACGATCCGCGCTCCGACGAGGTGATCGTCCGGATCGAGGCGGTCGGCGTGTGCCACACCGACCTCGTCACCCGGCAGGCGCTCGGGAACCGGCCGGCGGTGCTGGGTCACGAGGGATGCGGCATCGTCGAGCGCCTGGGTGAGGCCGTCGACGGCCTCCAGGTGGGGCAACGGGTCGTGATCTCCTTCGCGTCCTGCGGTAGCTGCGCCCAGTGCCGTGCCGGCCATCCCGCGTACTGCGGCTGGGCGACCGCGCTGAACGGGTCGGGGCGCCGGCTGGACGGGTCACCGACGATCCGGGTCGGGGGCGAGCCGGTGTTCGGGGCGTTCTTCGGGCAGTCGTCGTTCGCCACCGCCGCGTTGGCCGACGCCCGCTCGTGCGTTCCGGTGGGCGACGTGCCACCGGAGGTCGCCGCGCCGCTGGGATGCGGATTCCTGACCGGTGCGGGCGCGGTGCTCAACGCCCTTCGCCCCGCACCGGGCGACCGGTTGCTGGTGGTCGGCGGCGGTGGTGTGGGCGCCGCCGCGGTGCTGACCGCCCTGTCCGAGGGCGTCGAGGTCATCGTGGCCGAGCCCGTCGCCGCACGGCGCGAACTCGCCACCCGGTGCGGAGCGAGTGCCGTCGCCTCCCTGGACGAGCCTGTGCCGGAGGTGACCCACGCGCTCGACACCACGGGGCGCCCCGAGCTGATCAGGCGCGCGCTCGCACTCCTCAAGCCGCGCGGTGTGCTGGCCGTGGTCGGTCTCGGCCCATCCGAAGTCACTCTCGACGTACGGTCCTTGATGCTGCGCGGGCTCCAGGTGCGCGGCTGCGTCGAGGGTGATGCCGAACCGGCCGTTCTGGTGCCCGAGCTGATCCGGCGGTACCGGCGGGGCCGGCTGCCCATCGACCGCCTGGTGACGACGTACGCGCTCGGCGACTTCGACCAGGCGGTCGCCGACCAGCGGGCCGGCACGACGCTGAAGCCGGTGCTCCTGCCGGGCCACTGACGTGATCGCGGGGGGCCTGCTCACCGCACTGGAGTGGATTCCTGGCTACGGGGCAACCGGCGGGACCGACATGTCGGGGCCGGCGGATCATTGCCCGCGGCAGGTCGGTCCGGGCGCTGATCCATCCGACGCGGCTGGGGACGGGGCGTCAGGCCATCGAGAACGTGGCGACGTACTCGTCGAAGGGCTCTATGCCGACTTCCGCGCGGAGTCCGTCCACGCGCTGGGGCTGGATCCAGCCCCGGACCCAGAGCCGGACCGCCGCGACGGTCACGGTGCCCTGGAAGAGATGGACACGCTTGTCGAACCTCATGGCCACGGCCCGGAAGTCCTTGACGTGTCGCCGCCGAGGCGGTCCGGTCACAGCGCAAGCTCCAGCCCGTCGTGCGCGGCAGTCACCTCCAGTTGCGAGGCACGCTCCAGCATGTCGGCCGACATGTGGGTCACAATGACCCGGCGGGCCCGGATGTGCGGCAGACGCTCGCGCAGGGTCGCGTAGTTCAGGTGGTAGCGGACCCGCCTGGCGAACGTGTAGGCCTCGCAGATGAACACATCAGCGTCCTGGGAGACCTCCGTCAAGGCGTCGGTCCACTCGGTGTCGCCGGAATAGGCCAGCGTCTTGTCGTTGAGATCGACCCGCAACGCCAGCGGCGGGGCTCCACTGGCATGGACCACCTCGGCAGCGCGGACCGTCGCGGCACCGACCGTGACAGGGCTCAGGTCGCCAGGGATCTCCAGGAACCGGGTCTCGAACCGCCGCTCGATCCCGGCGGACCCGGGGAACAGCACCTCCATCGCCGCGAGGACCCGGTCCCGGACACCGGCCGGGCCGGCGATCGTCAAGGGCCGGACGCGGCCGGCGAACTGGCAGTGCAGGATCAGGAACGGGATACCGCCGAAGTGATCGCCGTGAAGGTGGGACACCACTACCGCGTCCACCTCGGCCGGGTCCAGCCCCTGCTGCCGCATGGCGACCAGGCTCGTCGCCCCGCAGTCCACCAGCAGCGTCATGCCGGCGCCACGCACGTGCACGCATGCCTGAAACCGGCCGCCACTACCGAATGCATCCCCACTGCCCACGAACCGTACCCGCATGGCCACCCCGCAGTCGCTCACGTCATCGACATCACGGCGACGGTACCTGACGGCGATTCAGGAAGGCCGGCTGTCCCAGCTTGACAGGCGTGCCCGGCCTTGACGGGTGCGGGCGGATCCGCGCAGCCGGCGATGCACGCGTCCCACAGGGGCGCGTAGTCGAGGTTGGGGAGCGTGCGCGGTCTGCGACCCCGGCCACAGTACGCGGAGGGTAAATCGCTGTCCCGGGACCGGGCGCCGCCGGGATCATGGAGCACAGACGGATCCGCTACCGATGAGGAATCACTCCCCCATGCCTGTGCCCGCCGACCCGACAGTCCTGCATCCGATGCCCGGGCAGCCCCGGGTGGTCCTGCTCAAGCCGCTGGTGACCTCCCCGCTGATCGAGGTCGGGGAGTACTCCTACTACGACGACCCGGACGATCCGACGGCGTTCGAGACACGCAACGTCCTCTACCACTACGGGCCGGAGAAGCTGATCATCGGCAAATTCTGCGCGCTGGGCACCGGGGTGCGGTTCATCATGAACGGCGCCAACCACCGCATGGACGGCCCCTCGACCTTCCCCTTCCCCACGATGGGCGGCTCCTGGGCCGACCACTTCGACCTGCTCACCGGCCTGCCCAACCGGGGGGACACCATCGTCGGCAACGACGTCTGGTTCGGCCACGGCACGACGATCCTGCCCGGCGTGCGGATCGGACACGGCGCGATCATCGGCTCCGGCGCCGTGGTCACCTCCGACGTCCCCGACTACGGCATCGTCGGCGGCAACCCGGCCCGCCTCATCCGCACCCGGTACAACGACCGGGACATCGCCCGGCTGCTGGCGGTCGCCTGGTGGGACTGGCCCGCGGAACACATCACCGAGCACGTCCGCACCCTGATGTCGGGCAGCATCGACGATCTGGAAGCCGCCGCCCCGGACACCCCGCCCAGCTGACCGCGCGGCCCGCGCTTCTGCTCGCCGGTCGGGACCCGCGCGTATCCGATCTCGATCTCGGTGCGGACGAGCGGTTCGGCGGCGAGGAGGTCCGGCCCGCCGGCCGGTTCGAGGCGGTCGACGGCTCCGGATCATGTCAGAAAGCGGCGATCTGAGGGTGTTGAACGGCTCAGGTTTTCGAAGGAGTTTTTGAAGGGGCTTTTGAAGGGGTTTTTGAAGGCTCTGCGGGGTCCGGGCGGCCCTTCGGGGCGATCGACGCTTGCACGTCGTCGAGTGCCTGTCGTGCGATCTCGCTGAAGTCTTCGTCGGCGGTTGTCCGGCTCCACCGTTCGAAGGCGATCGTGGAGGCGAGCGCGCCGAGTTCCGCGGCCACGCGAGCGGTCAGGTCGGGAACGCCGCGCTGCCTGAGCGCGTCGGTCATTGATGCGATGAGGGCGAGGTTCTTCAGCGCTTCGCGTTCCTGCAGTTCGGGGTTGGCGGCGATCACCGCCTGTCTGCGGGCGATGAACTCGCGGCGTGCGGGCGTGAAGACTTCCCGGCCGGCCGCGTCCAGCGCGTGAGCGATCGCCTCGAGCGGGCCGGCGGTTGCCGGTGCCGCCGCTATCGCGTCGGCGAGCAGCCCGTTCATCGCGCCGCCGCCGAAGAGCACTTCCCTCTTGTCCTGGAAGTGCCGGAAGAAGGTGGTCTTCCCCAGCCCCGCGCGCTGCGCGATGTCGATCACGGTCGTGTTCTCGTAGCCCCGCTCGGCGAACAGGTCGAGGGCGGCGTGAGCGAGCCGTTCTGCTGCGTTCGGTTCCCAGCGAGCCATGAACACAGTGTACGGGACTTGGTTCCGTCACTCGTGCTACGGTGACGGGACTTGGTTCCGTCACTTCCCTTGCGAGGAGTCCGCCAGTGAGCCGTGCTGTGATCCACGAAGCGTTCGGAGGCCCCGACGTGCTGGAGTTGCGGGAGGTTCCGGAGCCGCACGCCGGACCGGGTGAGGTCCGGGTGCGGGTGACGGCCGCCGGACTGAATCCGATGGACTGGGGTATAGCCTCCCGGCCGGAGGCTGCGGCGCGGTTCGGCATCACCGTGCCGTCCGGCTTCGGGTCCGACCTCGCCGGCGTGATCGACGAGGTCGGTGACGGCATCACGGGCTTTGCCGTGGGCGATCGTGTCTTCGGCGGAGCCCTGGGCAGGGCGGTCGCCGACTTCGTGGTGGTCAGGCCCCCTGCCGATTCGCTGTGGCACACGCCGGAGGGCATCAGCGACGAGGTGGCGAGCACGCTTCCGGTGGCCGGCCTCACCGCTGCCGCCGCCCTCGCGGCGATCGGCCCGCGGTCCGGCGACACCGTCCTGATCGGGGGCGCCGCCGGCGGCGTGGGCGTGTTCGCCGTGCAGCTCGCCAGGCTTGCCGGCGCCACCGTGATCGGCACCGCCTCGCCGGGCACGTTCGAGTTCCTGCGGCAGCTGGGCGCCGAGCCGGTGCCCTACGGCGCCGGGCTGGCGGACCGGGTCCGGGCACTGGCGCCCGGCGGGGTGACCGCCGCGACCGACCTGTTCGGCACGGAGACGGCCGAGGCGGCGCTGGCGCTCGGCGTGGCACCCGAGCGGATCTCCACGATCGCCGCGGGCCCCAACCCGCCCGGCGGCGTACGCGCCACCGGCGCCATCGACGCGGCGCCGGACGCCATGGAGCAGATCACCGACGCGATCCTCGCCGGCAAGCTCACCGTCCCCATCGCCGCGGCCTTCCCGGTCGAGAAGATCCGCGACGCCGTGACGCTGCAGGCCGGACGCCACGTCCACGGCAAGGTCGTGGTCACGCTGTGACCGCACAAAGACCTCACGCGGAAGGGAAAAGGATGACGACAGGGATGACGACGGTGAAGCGGATCCAGTACCACCAGTACGGCGGGCCGGAGGTCATGCGGCTCGAAGACTTCGAGCCGGCACCGCTTAGCGCCGACGAGGTCCTTGTCCGTGTGCGCGCAGCCGCGGCCAACCCGATGGACTTCGGGATCCGCGCCGGCCGCATGAAGCACGTGACCGGTCGGCGCTTCCCGCGCGCGATGGGTTACGACTTCGCGGGCGTCGTCGAAGCAGTCGGCGACCGCGTCACCCGGCTGCACGTCGGTGACGAAGTGCTCGGCGGGACGTCGATCAAGTCCGCGGGCGCGTTCGCCGACGTGGTCGTCGCCCAGGAGAAGGGCGTCGTGAACAAGCCCGAGAATCTCTCGTTCGAGGACGCCGCCGCGATCCCGACGGTCGGGATCACCGCCCTGCAGGCCCTGACCACGAGGGGAAAACCGCAGCCGGGCCAGGCCGTGTTCGTGCACAGCTGCCTCGGCGGAGTCGGCCGCTCCGCCGTGCAGATCGCCCTCGCCCACCAGGCCACGGTCGCCGGCAGCTGCCGCAACACCGCCAGATCCGAAGCACGCGACCTCGGTATGGACCCGGTCGTCGACTTCGACTTCGACCCCACCTCGCTCGCCAGGCGGTTCGACCTCGTCCTCGTCACCGCCGGCACGCTCCCGGCCAAAGCCGCGCGGACGATGCTCAAGCCAGGCGGCCGCATCATCAGCGTCCTCCCCACCCCGGCGAACCTCGCCAGAAGTGTCCTGCCCGGGCCGTTCCACGCCATGATTGCCCGACCGGTCACCGAAGACCTCGAAGAGGTCGCCCGAGCCGCCGGACAGGGAACACTGCGGCTGCCGATCACCCGCACGGTCCCGCTCTCCCGGGCGATCCCAGCACTCACCGAACTCGAGCAAGACGGCCCGGCCAAGCGAGGCAAGCTGATCATCACGCCAAGATGACCTCCACCGCCGAACCCGGCCGCGCCGCCCGCGACCGCGCGACGGCGAAGCTGCGATCGGAGGCAGGCGGACGCCTCGTCACCCACGCCGGCCTGGGCGGCTGCGGCGAGGGACTGCGGGCAGGCGTGCCGATGATCGCCGCACCGCAGGGCGCCGAGCAGTTCATGAACGCCGACCGGCTGGTGGAACCGGGCGTGGCCCGCCGCATCGACACCGCGGAGGCCACCGCCGAGACCCTTCGGGCGGCCCTGAACGACCTGGTGACCGGCGCGGAGGTCGCCCGCCGCTCGGCAGGGCTGCGCGCCGACGCACAGGCCGGGGGCGGCACTGGGCGCGCCGCCGACCTCATCGAGGACATGCTCACGGCGCCGGCTCGGTGACAGGCGCGGCCGGCGCCCGTTGACCGGTCGGTCAACCGCCGGCCGGTGCGTCGGCGCGCAGCCCCGGCCACGCCACCGGTGCCGAGAGGGAAGGCCGGGCCCCGCGAGGTGGTCCGGCACCTTCACGTCCAGCGCGCATTACACTCTTGAATCGCTTGATGAAAATATGTAACGTGCGCTTAGAACCGGCCGTGAGGAGTGGTGACGGTGGCCGAGTGGCCCGACCTGATCAGGCCGTTGAGCGCCCGGTCGGTGGCGTTGAGCCTGCTGCTCGGCTCGCGTCCGCCGCGGCTTTCCGCACGCGATCTGACCTGCCTGGGAGAGATGTTCGAGATCTCCGCGGCGACGATGCGCGTCGCGCTCTCGCGCATGGTCGCCTCCGGTGACCTGGTACTCGCCGACTCGACGTACTCGCTCGCGCCCCGGCACCTCGAACGGCAGGCCGTCACCGAATCCCTCATCCATCCCCGCCGCCGCCCCTACGACGGGATGTGGCGCATGGCCGTGGTCGTCGACCGGGGCCGCAGCCTCGCCCAGCGGACCGCACTGCGGTCCCTCATGCGACGGCACCGGTTCGCGGAGCTCCGCGAGGGCGTGTGGACGCGCCCGGACAACATCGAGGACCTCCTGACCTCGTCCCAGGGCGAGGACGAGGCGACCGAGCCGGCGGCGAGCCTGCCCGAGGTGCGCCTGTTCAGGACGGTGCCGGACCACGACCGCCGGCTGTGCCGCGAGCTGTGGGACCTCGACCGGTGGGCGGCGGGCGCCCGGGTACTCCTTGACGCCCTGCGCACCGGCCCTTCGACGGCACGCCCCGTGGACCGGCTGACCGCGGCGGCCGCGGCGGTCCGCCATCTGTGCACCGACCCCGCGCTGCCCGAGGAGCTGGCCCCCGAGCGGTGGCCCGCCGACGAACTGCGCTGGGCGTACGAGGACTACCGCAACGAACTCAGCGCCATCTGCGTGGCGGGCGCATCCGTGCCCGGAGCACGACCGACAACCGACGCGTCGAAGGGGACGTGATGCACACTCACGAGGTCTTCAACCAGGCACCGCCGCTGGAGGACTACAACGCCGCGGAGTACCCGGCGATCCGCGAGGCCCTGGCCCGGGCGGGGGCGCAGGAGGCGCTGGCGGAGCTGGACGAGGTGGGCCGTGCGGCCGGCAGCGCGCACGCGCTGGAGCTGGGGGACCTCGCCGAGGAGCATCCGCCGGTGCTGCGGACGCACGACCGCTACGGTCATCGCGTCGACGAGGTCGCGTACGACCCGGCCTATCACGAGCTGATGCGCACCGCGGTCGGGTTCGGCCTGCATGGTGCGGCCTGGTCGGACACCCGCGGGAACGCCCACCTGATCCGCGCGGCGAAGTTCAGTGTCTGGCAGGTCGTCGACGCCGGGCACGGCTGCCCGATCTCCATGACCTACTCCGCGGTCCCGGCGTTGCGCGCCGACGCCGGCCTGGCCGCGGTCTACCAGCCGTTGCTGTCCACCGACGCCTACGACCCCGGGCTGCGGGTGCCGAGCACCAAGCGCGGCCTGATCGCGGGCATGTCGATGACCGAGAAGCAGGGCGGCTCCGATGTGCGGGCCAACACCACGACCGCCACGCCCCAGCCCGACGGCAGCTACCGGATCGTGGGGCACAAGTGGTTCACCTCGGCCCCGATGTC
Organism: Actinomycetota bacterium; assembly: GCA_048498775.1. GTDB lineage: Bacteria > Actinomycetota > Actinomycetes > Streptomycetales > Streptomycetaceae > JBEHXI01. The sequence continues at coordinate 36,610 of JBEHXI010000002.1, forward strand.
GGACATCCTGCTCACCCTCGCGGTCGCGCCCGGCGGCCTGACCTGCTTCGTGCTGCCCCGGGTCCTGCCCGACGGCAGCCTCAACCCGATCCGTCTGCAGCGGCTGAAGAACAAGCTCGGCAACCACTCCAACGCCAGCAGCGAGATCGAGTACGAGAACGCCACCGGATGGCGGCTCGGCGAGGAAGGCCGCGGCGTGCCCACCATCATCGAGATGGTCAACAGCACCCGGCTGGACTGCACCCTCAGCAGCGCCGCCCTGATGCGGCACGCCGTCCACCTGGCCACCCACCATGTCACCCACCGCGCCGCCTTCGGCAGGACGCTGATCGACCAGCCCCTGATGCGCAATGTCGTGGCCGACCTCGCCGTCGAGGCCGAGGCGTCCACCACCGTGGCCCTCTGGCTCGCCTCCCTCACCGACGCCAAGGAGGCCGGGGACGAGCACGCCGCCCGGCTGCGCCGCATCGGCCTGGCGGTGTCGAAGTACTACGTGTGCAAGCGGGGACCGGCCCACACCGCCGAAGCCCTCGAATGCCTGGGCGGCAACGGCTACGTCGAGGACTCGCGGATGCCCCGCCTGTTCCGCGAGTCCCCGCTGCTGTCGATCTGGGAGGGCAGCGGCAACGTGGCGGCCCTGGACGTCCTGCGGGCCATCGCCAAGCAGCCCGAGACCCTCACCGCGCTCCTCGACGAACTCGACGGCGCCGCGGGCGCCGACGCGCGATACGACGCGTTCGTCGGCCGGCTGAAGAACCGGTTCGCGGACCTGGAGCACATGGAGTTCCGCGCCCGGGCCATCGTCGAGGACCTCGCACTGGCGCTCCAGGCGTCCCTGCTCATCCGCCACGGCCACCCGGCGGTCGCCGACGCCTTCACCGCCTCGCGCCTGGACCGGGACTGGGGCACGGTGTTCGGCACGCTTCCCCCCGGTGTGGACACCGCGGCCATCATCGAGCGGGCCACGCCCAAGGCATGAGGCAACGCCGATCACCACGCAGACCCTTCCCGCGCACGTGCGGCACGGGAGAATCGACGGCATGTGGGAGACTCTCGCGCCGTACCTCGGTCTGTGCCTGCTGATCACTGTGACGCCCGGTCTCGACACCGCCGTCGTCGTCCGCAGCACCCTCAAGGGCGGCATGCGCTCCGGTCTGGCGACGGCGCTCGGGTGCGCCCTGGGGTTGTTCGTCCACGCGGTGGCGGTGGCCCTGGGGCTGGCCCAGCTCCTGCTGCGCAGCCAGACGGCCTTCGACGCGGTCAAGGTCACCGGTGGCGTCTTCCTGGTCCTGCTCGGCCTGCGCTCCCTGTGGTCCGCTTGGCGGCCCCGGCCGGTCCTCGCCGCTGACGCGGCGGCCTCCGGCCGGGGAGGACGGCTGCTGCCGGGCTCCCCGCTGGGCCAGGGGTTCGTGACGAACCTGACCAATCCGAAGGCGACGCTGTTCTTCCTGGCCACGCTGCCGCAGTTCGTGCCCGCGGGCCGCCCGGCGGTGGCGGTACCGGTGGCACTGGGGCTGGCGGTGATCGCCGTGCTGTTCAGTCTGAGCGGGCTGAGCGTGGTCGCCGTGGCCCTGGGCCGGGTGCGCGGATGGCTGGACTCACCGGCGTTCCGCCGGGTGCAGGAGGGGCTGCTGGGCCTGACGCTGGTCGCCCTTGGCGGGCGGGTGGCCGTCGAGTAGGGGGCACCACGGGAAAGGAGTTGGGATGGCTGACGCGCGCTTGGTAGCGTGCGCGGGACCGTGACGCCGCACAAGGGGGTGAGACCCGTGAACGCTGTATCCGCATGGGTGCTCCCCCTCCTCCTCACGGCCGGGCGATCGACGTAGGTGTCGCCGGGAGCGCCTCGACACCACGGCACTCCCGAAAGGCAACAGCCTGTGTATTCCGTGCAGTTCACCGGCGAGACTTCGTCCGACGGCATCCTCGAACGCGACTTCACCGTGGGTGAGGTCCCCGGCGTGCTCTGGTCGCCGGCATCCGGCGCCGATCGCGCGCCCCTGGTACTGATGGGTCACGGCGGCGGCACCCACAAGAAGGCGCCGGCCATGCTGGGCCGCGCCCACCGCCTCGTGGCCGCCTGCGGTTTCCACGTCGCCACCATCGACGCGCCCGGCCACGGCGGCCGGCCACGCACGCAGGTCGACGAGCGGGAGATCGCCGCGATGCGGCAGGCGATGACCGCGGGCGAGCCGGTCGGCCCGATCGTCGTCCGCTACAACGCCCACCTCGCGGAGCGTGCCGTGCCGGAGTGGCGGGCGACCCTGGACGCACTCCAGGAACTCCCGCAGATCGGCACCGAAGGGCCGGTCGGCTACTACGGCCTGAACATGGGCACCGCGATCGGCATGCCGTTCACGGCGGCCGAACCAAGGATCACCGCCGCGGTCTTCGGCCTGTTCTGGGGCAGCGAACCCATGGTCGAGACGGCGCGGCGGATCACCGTCCCGGTGCAGTTCGCGCTCCAGTGGGACGACGAGCACATCCCGCGCGAGTCCGGCCTCGCGCTGTTCGACGCCTTCGCCTCGAAGGAGAAGACGTTGCACGCCAACGCGGGCAGCCACAAGGAACTGCCCCGGTTCGAGGCCGACAGCGCCGTCCGGTTCTTCGCCCGGCACCTCGGCGGGGCGGTCACGTCTCCGGCCTGAGCCGAGCCGCACGCGGCGCCCGGCCGGCAGCCGGGCGCCGCGTGTGCCATTCGGGTGACGTTCGCCGACACCGCTTTCGCCGCGTCATCAGGAGATGGGTTACTGGTGTACGGCCCCGGCGAAGCGCCCGTCCTCGCTGTGGAAGACCGCACCAGCACCTCGGAAGATTCCTACGTCACCGGAATGTGGAGCTCGTCTCATGGCTGCGGCAGGACATGTGCGCCGGATGGGCAAGGCCGCGCTGCGGCGGTTTGCCCGCGCGACGGGGCATGAGCTGGTCGCCCGGAACTTCTACAGCCCGATCCCGGATCTGGACCACCTGTCCGCGGACGTCTTCGAGCGCCGCAGCCCGCTGGACGGCATTGATCTCGATCTTGACGCGTGTGTCGCCAGCCTTGAGGAACTGAGCCCCTATCTCGCCGAGTTCGAGCCGCCGACCGGGTTCGCGTGGGAGGGCAGCATGTACGGCCCTGTCGAGGTTGACGTTCTCTACGCGATGGTCCGGCATCACCGGCCCGGACGGATCGTCGAACTCGGATCCGGCTCGTCCTCACTGATCATCGCCGCAGCGGCGAGGCGTAACGCGGTCGACGGGCGCCCTGTCAGGTACACCGCCTATGACCCTTACGCCGGTGAGTCGGTTCGACAGGGCGTGGACGGACTGACCCTGGAACAGATCAGCGCCGTCAACGTGCCGATGGCCGAGTTCGAAGCGCTCGGCGAAGGCGACATCCTGTTCATCGACACCACCCATACCGTCAAGCTGGGCAGCGAGGTCAACCGGCTGGTCCTCGACGTGCTTCCCACGCTCCGGCCCGGCGTACTGGTCCACGTGCACGACATCTTCCTGCCCTACGAGTACCCCCGGGGGTTCTTCGACAAGGGGCTGTACTGGGGCGAGCAGTATCTCCTGCAGGCGTTTCTCACGCAGAACTCCTCCTGGGACATCGTTCTGCCGCTCTATGCGCTCTGGCGTGACCGTCCCGACGAGGTGGCGCGACGGGTTCGCAGTTTCACACCCCAGGCCGGTCCGGGTGCCTTCTGGATGCGGCGCAGGCCGGAAGCGGGCACTCGGCACTGAGGTGTCTCCGTAAGCGGCGGAGCCCTCACGGGGTCCGGGATTCCGGCCTCCCCTGCGGCCGCGCGGCGATCGTGCGCCACAGTCCGTGGACCCGGGCGGCGATCCGGTCCCAGCCGTGTTCCCCGGCCCGTGCCGTCCCGGTCCGGATCAGATCTGCCACCGTATCGGGGTCGTCGCGCACCCGGGCCGGCGCGTCCGCCAGTGCGGAGACGTCCCCGGGCGGAAAGGTGAGCCGCGTTCCACCCGGGGCACCAGTTCCAGGCGGCCCGGGCGTCGTGCCGCCTCCCGTTCGAGGAGGGCGCGCTGCGAGCCGTCCCCCACCAGCAGCAGTCCGCAGTCCAGCCGTTCGGCGGCGGCCAGCAGGTCGGTCAGGCCCTTGTGCGGTTCCAGCCGGCCGATGAAGCCGACGGTGAAGCGGCCCCGCGGGGGCGCGGGACGGGGCCGGAAGCGGGTGAGGTCGACGCCGAGTGGGATGATCTCGGCCGGCCCGGTGTAGCCCTTGGCGCGCAGGACACGCAGGGCGGCGGGGGTGATGGGCAGGGCGGTCGCCGCATTCCCACCACCACGGGCGCCGGCTGCTCCGGCAGGCATGCCGCGTCGACCGCCGAGGTGACCAGCTGTGCCGCCGCCCGAGCGGCGATCCCGCGCTCCCAGGCGGCCAGCCGGGCGCTCTCCTGGCGCCACAACCGGCGCACGACCGGCCACCTCGCGGCGGTGGCCCGCTTGCCGGCGTTTGAGGCTCAGCGCGTCCACATGGTCCACGACGCTGACGGACAGCACCTCCGTGTACGGGCGGACGGTGATGAAGAGCGTCACGTCGCAGGAGAGTGCGGCCCGTCGGACCACCGAGCGGAACCGGCGCGGGGCGCACCAGCCCGTCTGCGCCGGCCGCCCTCTCAGCCACGCGGCGGCCGCTCCGGCCACCCGCTCGACCAGCGTGAGCCGCACCGGCAGTGAGGCCCATCGCTGGTCGGACGCCACCCGGGCGATCCGCTTCGGCGCCGGGCAGACCAACGTGCCGTGGTGCTGCCCGCACAGTGCCGGCAGGAACTGGGCCGGCCGTACCTGGTCGCCCTTGGCGTGCGCCGCCGGTGCCCGAGCCGCGACAACGAGAATTCTCATCCGCCCCGCTTCTGTCCCGTGCCGTCTTCCCGGTGGGTCCGGCGCCAGCCCCGCTCCCCGACATGTCCCTTCACTGAATCAACTCAGAGGAAGGTCGGAGCTGTGCCGGAATCAGCTGGATTCACCCGATTGGGCGTGCCGGGACGTTCGTGGCCGTCGTTCTCCTCGGTCAGCCGACGCAGCCGACGACGACTCCCGCCGGAGCGCAGTTGTCGGGCCGGTTGCGGATCACGACGGTGCGCTGGATGGTGACCGTGCCGCCGGTGACGTGGATTCCGCCGCCGCTGACCGCGGAGTTGTTCTCCACCCGGGACGTGGTGAACGTCGCGGTCCCCGTGGTGTTCTCCAGGCCACCGCCCGGGCCGGACGCCGCCGTGTTGGCGTGCAGCGTGCTGTTGGACACCGTCAGCGTGGCGGCGTTGTAGATCGCGCCACCACCGAGGACGTCGGTGGCCCTGTTCCACGTGAACGTCGACCGGTTGACGGAGACGAAACTGGCGGACCTGGTGATCATCATGCCGCCGCCCCCCGGAGCCGCGTTGCTCGCCACCTTCGTGTTGTCCAGGCGGGCCTGTACCGCGGCGGACCCGACGTAGATTCCCCCGCCGCCGATGCCTGCCGTGTTCCCGAGGACGCGGCCTCCCCGGATGAGCAGTGACGCCGGTGTCGAGGCCGCCACGACGCCACCGCCCAGGCCGGTGGTCGCGTTGCTGTCCAGGCTCGTGTCGAGGAGGGCGACCGGGCCGAGGGCGAAGACCCCGCCGGCCAGATCGGTGGACCTGTTGCCGTACACGGTGCCGCGCGTGACGGTGAGTGCGCCCGTCACGGCGATGCCGCCGCCGTCCGCCGCCGTGTTCCGGGAGATCCTGCTGTCCACGATGGCCACCCTGCCGGTCGTGACCGTCGTGGTGTCGCTGCCGATGCCGCCGCCGTAGACCCGGGCGGTGTTGCCGGTCACCTCGCTGTGGTCCAGCGTCAGGTCGCCGTTGGTGTCGATACCGCCGCCGGAGCCTGTGGTGTTGCCGTTGCGCACGGCGATGCCGCGCAGGGTGAGACGGCCTCCGGGGTTGACGTGCAGGATCCGGAAGGCGACGGTCGATCTGCGGACGAGGGTGGCGAGCCCGTCGCGGTCCCGCCGTGCGGCCTGCGCCTCCCGAGGCCGTCCGGCCTCGATGGTGATGTTGCCGGTGATGGGAGTCAGTCCGTCAGGCCCCGCGAAAGGGGTGGTGATCGCGTAGGAGCACCCCGGGGCCAGGCGGATGACCGCTGATCCGGCCGCGTTACCGGCCATGATCGCGGCGTTGAGTGCGGCCGTGTCCCCGCAGCGAATCGACGCCCAGGACTGGGCCGCGGCAGGCGGGCCGACCAGGGTGAAGGCTCCGGCCATGGCCACACCGGCCACGGCGGCCGCACTCTGCAGCGTCTTCGTCATGCACATGAGGTGTCCGTTTCCTGTCGTGGCGGCGGCTGGTGCACCCGCGACCGTCGCCGTGCCACCCTGCGTGCGCGAAGGCCACAACAGCAGACAGCAGGAGGCCGCGATGCGGCCGCAGGGGTGCGCCGGGCGGCGCCAGAACGATCGTGACGGCGCCGGACGGCGCACGCATGCGCACCGGGGCCGTCGGGGTGAGAGGAGTCCGCCCGGCGGTCCGCCTGCCGGCCGCCGGGACCATGGGGCGCGAGGCCGCGCATCGCCGTGGGCCTGCCTCAGTCCGACCTGCGCCAGTAGACGCAGCTCCAGTCGACCCGCTGCATCTCGTCCGTGATGCCGTGCCGTGCCCGGAAGTCGTCGACCGCGCGCCGGCAGCCGCGCACGGCGTGGTAGTCGTCGACGATCAGGTAGCCGCCGACCGACAGCTTGGGGTACAGCGCCTCGAGTGCGACCATCGTCGACTCGTACATGTCGCCGTCGAGCCTCAGCACGGCGAGCCGTTCGACCGGGGCCTTCGGAAGCGTGTCCTGGAACCAGCCGGGCAGGAAGCGGACCTGTTCGTCGAGGAATCCATAGCGGCGGAAGTTGTCCTTGACCTGGTCCAGGCTGATCGCCAGCTCGCCGGCGGTCCACAGGGCGTCCTCGATGTCGTCGGTGTGGCGCTGGTCCGCCACTTTGGGCAGGCCCTGGAAGGAGTCGGCGACCCACACCGTCCTGGACGTGTCGCCGTGCTCCTTCAGCACGGCCCGCATGAAGATCACCGCACCGCCCCGCCACACCCCCGTCTCCATCAGGTCTCCCGGGACGCCGCGGCGCAGCACGTCACCGACGCAGAACTCGATGTTGTCCAGGCGTTTCAGCCCCACCATGGTCTCGGCTTCCAACGGCCAGTCGCGTCCCTCGGCCCGGCTGCGCGCGTCGAAGGGAACCTGGTGCACCAGTTGGCACCGGTACCTGGCCAGGAACCGCTGTGCCAGTCTGAACAGCCGGTACCGCGGTGTGCCCTTGCGGGGGCCGGCCGCGCTCAGGCTGTCCTGGAACAGGTACCGGGTCAGGACCTTCTTGAGGAGGTCCAGATAGGCAGACGGCTCTCCGGCCCCCTGGCTCCCCTCCGCCGTCTCCCACGGTGCGTTGTCCATCATGTCTCCTTGGCATGGTTCGTCGCCGGTCACCCGGCGGGGCAGCGGTGGGCGGACACGCTGGTGCTCTGGGGCAGTACCAGCGGCTGTACGGGGGTGAGGGGGGTGCCGCCGACGGCCGGTTCGACCAGGTGGACGTCCAGGTCACGGGTCTGGCCGGGAAGGATCTCGACGAACGCCGACAGAACCGGGTGGCCTCTCTCCTGGTCCATCGACATCAGCAGGGGCCGGCCGTCGACGGTCGCTCCGGCCAGCTGCGCGCCGTGCGTGGCGTAGAGCGAGACCCAGTCCAGGGTGGAGCCGCGCACGTGCGGGTGCGCCGGGTCGTCACTGCGGTTGGTCACGTAGTCCGGCAGGCCGGTGGCCGGGGCGGTGTTGGTCAGCCGGAGGTGGACGGTGGTGGACCTCAGCCCGTCGCGGCAGTCCCCCAGCCGGTAGTCCAGCCGGCGGCGCAGGTAGTAGTCGAGTTTGCCGGCCGCCGCGTTGTTGACGACCAGTTCGGCGAAGGGCCGCGTGGTGTCGGGCAGCACTCCCCCCAGGGGGGTGCCGGCCAGCTGCCGCTCCTCCTGCCGATCGGCGCTCCACACCAGCAGCCGTCCGTCCGACGCCATGGCGGGCAGTGCCCGCAGCAGTGCGCCGCCGTTCGACCGGTGGTGTGAGAAGGCATCGGCCACGGACTGCGCCAGCCGGGTGAGTGCCCTCTTGCGCGCCGGGATGTCCGGGTAGGCGGCGTACATGTCGCGTTCGGTGAACGCCACGGCGTTGTCCGCGGTGAGCCGGCGGCCGTCCGCGAGGGTCACCGGACCGGTGACGGCGAGCAGGTCCGCCAGGCCGACCGGGTCGGTGGCGATGGCGCCGTCGAGGTGCTGTCCGGTCCTGGCCTGCCACAGCCCCGTCCAGACGCGGGCGGCGTAGGGGAAGTGGGGTGACAGGTTGGAGTTGGCGAGGAGCCGGGTGCTCTCCTCCGGCGCGTAGCGGTGGTCGAAGTCGGGCCCGAAGTCCGCGACGGGCGCCGGGGTGGACGGGATGCCGTCGTCCGGGGCGAACGGCTCGAAGCGCAGGTGCCCGTGGTCGGCGTCGAGGACGGCGAAGGCTCCGACCAGGCCGCCGGTGCCGCGCGCCTCGGCGTTGGTCTGCAGGGCGAGGAAGTACCGGCGGGGGCGGTCGGCTCCCAGCATGCCCGGCAGGACACGGCCGGCGTCGGCCGCGGTGCGCAGGGCACCGTCCAGGTGGCCGACCTGGGCGGCGAACGTGGTGCGGGCGTCGTCGAGCCAGGACAGACCGGTGTGTGCCGGCAGCGTGGCCAGTTGCCGGCGGACGTCTCCGGTCCGGGCGGCGGCCTCGGCGAGTGGCCGGCTGACCGACCGCAGGGCGGTGAGGTCCACGGTGTCGCCGGAGCGGAGGACCGCGCCGGACCGTACCGCCCGGGCGGCCTCCAGCAGGGCGGGCATGGCCTGGCCGGCCAGTGTGTCGGCCCCGGCGGCCAGACCGCGCACGGTACGTACCGGGCGGCCCGCCCACGGAATGCGGGCGGCCACCGCCCACACCGGGCCCGAGGTGGCGTGCCGGGCCGCGGCGGTCCGGCGCCTCAGGGCGACGAGATCCCGGTCGGCCTGGGCCCACCTGCCGGCGGTGAGGTCGGCATGGAGCCGGCCGACCTCGGCGCGTGCCTGCGTCAGATCGCCACGGGCCGCCAACCCGGTCGCCGCGAGCCATGCGGCGCAGCCGAGGGCGGCGAGGCCGCCCGCCGCCAGGCCGGACAGCAGCCGGCGGCGCCGTCGTGTCGCGGGACGGGGCCCGAGTGGTTCGTCCGTCATGCGTGGGCTTCCTCAGCGGCGGTGGGTCCTGCGGCGGCGCAGCAGCACGCTGCCGCCACCGGCAAGCGCCACCATGGCGGCGGCCGACTCGGCGACCGGGATCAGCGGTGCCGGGTGCGGCCGGGCGGGGCGGGCCGGGTGGGCAGGCCGGACGGGGGAGACGACCGTGATCTGGACCGGTTCGTAGATCGGCAGCCCGTTCGGCTGCACACCGGTCAGGCTGATGGTGTGGGTGCCGAGCGAGGTGGCGGGCGGGATGGTGACCGTCGTGGTGGCCACGCCGCTGCCGTTGGCGAAGGCGCGCGTCAGGATGGTGCTGTCCAGCCGGACCGTGACCGCAGACCCGGCCCGGAAGCAGTTGCCGGAGACGGTGACCGAGCCTCCGGCCGCCACCACCGTCGAACTGACGTGGGCACTGCATCCCGGAGGCGGGTACGGCGCGGCGGCCACCGCGGCGGCCTGCATCAGGCCCCCGGCCGGCGCCGGCTGGGCGGCGGCCGGGGCGGGCAGCAGGGAGAGAAGGGCGACACCGGCCACGGCAAGTGCCCGGAAGCACCGCAGGAACGCATTCCGAAGGCGCTGCGCGATGGCAGCGGGAGTGGTCCTGGTGCACACCACACCGTGCCGTATGGCGTGTTGGCGAATCATGACTGGGTTCCTTTCCGGGGAGCGGGAGGGTGAGGAGTGTCGCCACGATGGGCTGCGGCCGGATCGGAGTCCCGGGCCGGTGCGTTGTCCGGGGCGGGTGTACTGCCGCTGTCGGGTTTGGGCAGGCGCGGCACGGCGGCGCGGGGAACGGACGGAGCCAGGGCGGTGTCCGGACGCCGACGGGCCCACACCCCGGCCTCGGCGGCGTCGGTGATCACCACGCCTGCCATGCGCGTCCCCACCAGCTGCAGGACGTGCAGCGCGCGGCGGGCCTCCTCGGTGCGCGTGCTGCCGGCCTTGACGGTGAGGACGACGGCGTCGGCGTGCCGTGCCAGGGCGGCGAAGTCGGCACTGCCCAGCACCGGCGGCGCGTGCATCACCAGGACGTCGCTGGCCTCGGACAGGTGGTCCAGGACCCGGGGGAACACCTCGCTGCGGAAGAGTGCGGCGCTGCGCTGCCGGTCGATCGGCTCGCCGGCGATGACGCTCAGCCGGGGTGCCGCGGGCAGGGCCGGCTGCGCCGGAAGGGGGTCGGACGCGAGCATCTCCTGCAGGGTGGGGGTGACGGCCTCCGGGAAGTGCCGGGTCAGCGCGGGCTGGTGCAACTGGCCCTCGACCAGGGTGACGTGTTCGTGCTGCTCGACCAGCCCCAGGGCCAGCAGGGCGGCCAGCAGCGCCTTGCCATCGTCGTTGCGCACGCTGGTCACGAGCAGCCGGTGGCAGGGCGACGCCGGGGAGACCGCGGCGAGCGTGGCGACGGCCATGCGGATCGAGTCGGCCACCCCGGCGCGGTGGTAGATGTCCCGGGCCCCCCGGTTGGCCTGCCAGGAGGTGAGCGGCGGGACACCGGAGAGCACCAGGGCGCCGAGTTCGGATTCGACGTCGGTCGGCGAGTGGAGCCGGTCGTCGCGGCGGGTGCGCCAGGAGACGATGCCCAGGCCGCCCAGCAGGCCCAGCAGGCCGCCGAGAGCCGCGTTGAGCAGGTGGTTGGGCAGCACCGGCGTCTGCGGTGGCGCCGCCTCGTCGAGTTGCTGGACCGTCAGGGTGTTTCCCCCGCCCAGGGACTTGTGCACCAGCCGGGCATTGAGGACCCGGGCCATGGCGTTGGCGATGCCGGCGGCGCGAGCCGGGGTGGAGGCCCGGGCCGTCAGGGTGACGATCTGCACGTCCGGCTGGGCACTGGCCGTGACATGGCCGCTGACGAGCCGCAACGGCACATGGGCCTGGTCGGCGGTGGCCCGGGCGACGGTCGCGGACTGGGCGAGCCGGACGACGGTGGGGATCAGGGCCTGTGCGGTGTTCGCCGGGGGGTTCTGTGTGCGGTCCGCTTCGCCGCCGGAGTCGTTGGTCACCACCACCGAGGCGGACGCCTGGTACGTCGGGGGTGTCAGTGCGGTGACGACCGCGGCGCCGCCGACGCCCGCGCACAGGGTCAGCAGCGGAACGCCGACGCGAAACGCCGCTCCGCGCAGGACTGCCGAGTTGCCGAGCAGTTTCACGAGAGTTCCTTTCCTGGGCACTGCGTGACGTGGCGGGATGGAAGCGGCGGCCGCGCCGGTGGCTGTCTCAGCTCGGCGGCGGGGAACCGGACGGTCGCCGCGAGCCGCAGGATCCGGAGCCATGCGCGGACGCGGGCGGAGGCCATCGCTGGGCGCAGCGGCAGCCGGGCGAGGCCCATGCCGGCTCCCAGGAGGGCGCGAAGCGCCACGATCGCCCTGACGAGCGGATAGCTGCGGCGCCGGTGGCGGGCGAAGAACCGCAGCATGCTGCGGTACAGGTGAGGCCACACCTGGGTGGGGTCGGTGCTGCTGGCGCCGCCGATGTGGACGGCCCGGACGGTGGGCAGGTACAGCACCTCGGCTCCGAGGCGCCGCGCCTGCAGGCACAACTCCTCGTCCTCGTAGTACATGAAGTACCCCTCGTCCAGCCCTCCGGTCTGCCGCAGCAGAGAGGTGCGCACGGCCAGGCAGGCGCCGGACACCCAGTCGACGGGTGTGGGCGCGGAGGTCCGCGCACAGGCGTCGTAGGTCTTCCGCCGCCGGGCGCCGGAGAGCGTCCTGCGCACGGCCGGCGGCACCAGACTTCCGCCGAACCTGCTGGCCAGCACGGTCAGCCAGGTCTCGAACGGGTGCGCGCTGACCGCGACCCGGCCCTGCGGGCCGACCAGGCGTGGAGCGGCGATGCCCACCCCGGGCCGGGTGACCACCGCGTCCACCAGCGCTCGTACGGTGCCCTCACCGACCACGCAGTCGGGGTTCACCAGCACGACGGCGTCGGTGCGGACACCGGCCAGCGCCTGGTTGACGGCGGCGGCGAACCCGACGTTCCCGGTGTTGGCGGTGAGCCGCACGTCCGGGAAGCGCGTCGCGACCAGGTCGGCGGTCCCGTCGGACGACGCGTTGTCGACCACCCGTACCGGGACGGTGGCGCGCAGCGCGGTCAGGCAGGCGGCGATGTGGTCGGCGGAGTTGTAGGTCACCACGATGGCGGTCGCGTCCGGTGGGTTCACGGCAGCCTCCCTCGGACGGTGAGGGGCGTACGTTCGGAGCCCCCGGCGCCGCGGGCGAGCAGGAGCGTCACGGCGGGGAGCAGGCCGAGTTCCCAGTGGCCGTCGGTCGGCCCGGCGAAGCAGACGGCGACCAGGAACCCGCACGTCAGCGCGGTGAACGCCAGGGCTCTGTCATCGCGTGCGGCCAGGCCCGCCCGGACCGCCCGCAACACCGGCCGGGCCATGAACAGCAGCCCGAGCAGGCCGATGTTCGCCAGGGTCATCACGTAGAAGACGTGATAGGCGGGTCCGACGGGGGTCACCTTGAAGGTCGGCAGGTACACCGGGTCGGTGACCTGCCCGATACCGGCACCGAGCAGCGGGTGGGAGGCGAACACCTGCAGACCGACCCGTGCCTCGGGGACCCGGTAGCCGGAACCGGTGTGCAGTTCGGACCCGATCACCGCGGCCCGGGCGTGCAGCGCCGGGCTGACGGCGACGGCGAGCGCCAGCAGGACGGTCGTGCCCGCCGCGAGTGCCACGACGCCGAACCGCAGTCGTGGACTGCCGCGCCACAGCATCACCAGCAGCGCCAGGGCGGTGGCCACCCAGACCGTGCGGTAGGCGGCCAGCACCACATCGGCACCGGCGATGACCACCAGTGCCACCAGTCCCGCCCGTTTCCACCCGCGGGTGCGGACGGCCCCGACCAGCAGAGACGGCAGGGCGATCGCCGACGGCAGGCCGCCGTGGCGGCCCGGCGCGGTCAGCGATGCCACGCACATCGCGGCGACCGCGGCGACGTACCAGGTGCCGGCCTTGGTCAGCGCCCGCGGGTCGGCCACGGTGCGCAGCGCCAGGAAGAAATAGAGGGGGATCACCGCGAACTCGTACGCGGCCACCAGCACCGTGTGCGGCGAGTTCCCCACGTCGAGCCCGTACAGGGTGGCCACGGCCAGGAAGGCGACCAGGGTCCGCATCGGTCCGGCATCGGCTCCGAGCGGCGGCTGCCCGGCCGCCGGCAGGAACGCGCGGCGGATCAGCAGCGCCAGGCAGCCGACGGCCAGGATGGCCGTGTGCACCGCCACGACGTCGGCGACGGCCGTCTCGGCGTGCAGCGCCTTGGAGGCGAGCTCACCGCCCACCATGCCGGCGGGCAGGATGAGGTACGGCCACAGCACGAAGGCGAGCAGGCAGACTTCGGCCCCGGCGCACACGAGACCGGCCCGGTCCGGCAGCAGTGCGGTGGTGGCGGCTCCTGCCGCACCCAGGACCGCTGCGGCTCCCAGTGGCAGGACGGTGGAGGGCGCCGTCATCGGGCCCCCTTCCCGGTCAGCCCCGCGAGCAGCGTGTGCAGCGTGTCGGCGCGTGCCGACCAGCTGTTGGCCACCGCCGCCGCACGGCGGGCCGCTTGGGCCCGCGAGTCGCCGAGGCCTTCCAGCGCTCGCTCGACGGCCGCGACGAAACCGTCCGGACCGGCGGCCAGTTCCACCAGACCGTCGTCCAGCCGGGTCAGAGCAGGCAGCGGCGTGGCGACCACCGGCTTGCCCAGCGCGAGGTATTCGTAGAGTTTCTTCGGCTGGACGTAGTCGATCAGACCGCCGACGCGGTAGGGCAGCAGGCACACCTCGCACCCGCGGAGGATGGCCGGGACCTGGTCGAAGGGCACCAGGCCGGGACAGTGGACGTTCGGCAGCCCCCGCAGCGGCGCCCGGCCCCTCCTGGTCCACGGGCCCAGCAGGACGAACGTCCACTCCGGACGGCACCGTGCGACGGCGGCCAGCAACTCGCCGTCGAACGCCCGCTGTTCGATGCCGCCCACATAGCCCAGGCGGGGCCCCGGCAGCCGCGTGACCCAGTCGGCGACCGGGCCGTCCACCGCGAACCGCTCCGGGTCGCAGCCGTTCGCCACCACCACCGGCGGCCGCGCGGTGGCCGGCATCCGTGCGGGCAGCTCCGGAGAGGAGGCGATGACCAGGTCGGCCGCCTGCGCGGCGGACCGGGCGGCCCGCCGCAGGTGCCAGCGGTTCCACCGCCGGGTGAACGTCCAGCCCAGGTCGGTCACGTCGTGGACGACCGCTTTCTCCCCGAGCGCTCCCACCACCGGAGCGGCCAGGTCCTCGTCCAGCCACAGCACCCTGGTCCCCGGGCGGTCCCGCAGCCAGCGCCGCACATACGCCCCGGCCGCACGGCGGTTGAGCCGGTTGACCGGCGGCACCTGCCGGCCGAACGGCAACGGCTGGGGCGGGGTCACGTGCCACACCGACTCGCCCACCCGCCGGGCGGAAGGACGCCACCGCACCCTGCGCCCCGGTGGGTCGACGAACAGCACCCGCCGCTCCCCCGCCAAGTGTCCGGCGAGGGCATGCTGCCGGTGGCACCCCAGCCACCAGGGGCTGCCGCTGAACATCACCAGCCACTCCCGCCTGTCGCCGTCGGGGAGCGGACCGGTGTCGCCGCGCAGCGCGGCCAGGAGATCCCGCAGGGGAAGGTGGTTTCCCGTTCGCAGCACCCGGCGTGCCAGGTGGTCGCAGAAGACCACCGTCCCGAACAGGATCGTCCGCCACCGCGGCTCGGTCGCCCGGAGGTACCGGACCAGGCCGCCCAGGTGGTGGCGGCGCCGGGCGTCCGGATCGAGCAGGTGGGTGGAGGCACCCTGGACGTGGCTGACCACGGCGTCCGGCGTCATCCACAGCCGGTGGCCCGCCGCGGCCAGATCGTGTGCGAGCAGGACGTCGTTGTAGTAGATCGGCAGGCGCTCGTCGAGGATCCGTGTCGGGCCGAGCACCTCGCGCCGCAGCAGCAGGCAGGCGGCCGGAGGCTGCTCGACGGGCCGGGGACGGGAGAAGTCCTCGCCGGCCATCATCGACCGGCCCATCGTCCGGCGCAGGCCGGGCAGTCTCTGCAGACCGGTCGCCAGGACCAGGGCACTGGCGAAGGTGGGCAGCCGCCGGAAGAAGGGCTGGAACGTACCGTCCGGGTTCAGGAACAGCGGCGAGACGCCGGCGGCGTCGGGCCGGTCGTGCAGAAAGCCGACCAGTGCGTCGAGTGCTCCAGGATGCAGTTGCGCGTCGCTGTTGAGAAGCAGGATCAGGTCGCCTTTCGCCTGGGCGTAGGCCTGGTTGACCGCCTCGGCGAATCCCCGGTTGGCGCTGTTCCTGATCAGCGTGATGTCGTCCCGGGCGGCCAGCATCTCGGCCGAGCCATCGCGTGAGCCGTTGTCGACGACGATCACCTCGTGTCCGGTCTCACCTCCGGCCGGAAGCGACTCCAGACACCGCCGGGTGTCCTCCCGGGTGTTCCAGCTCACCACGAGCA
Organism: Actinomycetota bacterium; assembly: GCA_048498775.1. GTDB lineage: Bacteria > Actinomycetota > Actinomycetes > Streptomycetales > Streptomycetaceae > JBEHXI01. The sequence continues at coordinate 52,300 of JBEHXI010000002.1, forward strand.
CCGAGACGCTGACGCCGGTCATGAGCGCCGCCCGCTCTGTGCCGGTGCCTGGGCGATGACGCGCAGAAAGTCACCGGACCGTGGCTGGCACACCCGCACCGAGCCGCTCGCACACCAGTCACCGAGCAGCATCGGCAGTACCAGGGCCCTGCGTCGCGAGACGTAGTGGCGGCGCATGATCGTTTCGCTGCGCCGCACGGAGAATCCGCAGCCGTGGAGCAACTCCCGCAGTGCGGAGGGGGTGAAGTGCGAGCGGTGGTACTTCAGGGCCAGGTCGGGCCAGGCCAGGCCCTGACGGCGGAAGGAGGCCGAGGCGATGTTCGGTACCTCCAGCGCGAGCCATCCGCCGGGCGCCACGGCGGACCTGGCCCTGTCGAGGAAGTCCCGTGGATCTTCGACGTGTTCGAGCACATGGAAGGCGCAGAGCACGTCCACCGGGTCGCCGAGCGGAGCTGACTCGAAAGGGCCGTGGTGGACGTCGAGACCGAGCCGGTCCACCGCGTAGCGAGCGCAGGCCTCGGAGATCTCGACGCCCCGCACGGCGATGCCGGCCGATCGGGCCGCCTCCAGGAAGAACCCGCCGGCGGCCCCGATCTCCAGCAGCGTCGCCGGCCGGGTCGCCGAGAGCAGCCAGCGAAGCCGTCGCCGGGCCTCGAAGCGCCACTGCTCCGCACGGTCGAAGTACCGGCGGTAGTTGTCCGACTCGAAGTACTCGGACGAGTACAGCTCCGCGTCGGACGCTGACGGGCCGTCAATGGGAACGGTCCGGGCGAATCCGCAACCACGGCACTGGAGGAGAGCACCTCCGAGAAGGGGTTGCCGCTCGTTCTGGCCGCAGGCCAGGCACCTGTCCGCCGGCTTCGTCGTCATGACTGTCCTCGATCCCTTCACACAGCGGTTCCACGGCGGGACAGCAACCGGTGCGCCGCCGTCCGCAGCCGGACCCGGTCTCCCCGGTCGCAGAAGCCCAGCAGGGCCAGGCACACTCCGACCGTGACGGTGACGACGGCGGCCCGGCTGGCCAGGGCGGCGGCGGCGCCCCAGCGCCCCGGCCCGTCGGGAAGGCCGGGCAGGACGAGCCAGGTGACCAGCCCGGCGACGACGGTGGCGAGCGCGGGCGGCCACACGGTGCGCAGCAGCGGTGCGAGCGGCCGCCGCGAACTGCGGTGGAAGTGCGCGAAGAAGTAGACGCTTGCCACGACGGCCGACAGGGTCGAGGACAGCGGTACGCCCACCGGCCCGAGCAGCTTCAGCAGGGGAAGGACGAGCGCCAGGTTCAGGCAGGTGGACAGCAGGGCGTAGCGGGTCTCGCGACCGGGGCGCCCCTCGGAGCGGGTCACGACGCCCGCCGGTGCCGTGGTGACGTTGACCGCGTAGCCGGCCGCCAGGATCAGCACGGTGCTGGTCGCCAGCGGCACCGGACGTCCCATCCACAGCCGCACCAGCGGGTCGGCCGCCACCTCCAGTACCGCCGTCACCACGGCCGCGTAGACGCACACGTATCGGGTGGTCACCAGGTACAGCCGGTCGAGTTCCTCAACCGAGGCCGCCTGGGCCCTGACCGCCGCCGGGAACAGGACGGCCAGCGCCGAGACGGGAAGGCTGCGCAGCAGGCTCGGGACGCGGCTTCCGAGATCGACGTCGGCCACCGCGATCGGGCTGGAGCATCCCGCCAGCACCAGCCGGCCGGCCCTGTCGTTGATGACCGCCGCGGCGTTCGAGACCTGGACCCGTGCTCCGTAGCGGGTGACGGCGTTCAGGTCGGTGCGCCGGATGCCGCGCAGCCGGGGGGTCAGTGCCGGTACGTGGCGCCGGGCGGCCCCTGCCAGCACGATTGTCTTGGCCGTGTTGTTGACGACCGTGAGGGCGGCGAGCGCTTCCAGGCCGCCGCCGTGGGTGGCCGCCAGCACGCTCAGGCCGGCGCCCGACACCGCGGCGACAGCGCTGATCCTCGCCAGCGAGCCGTACCGCTGTGCGCCCTGCAGGACGGCCTGCCACGAGACGGATGTGCCGTTGACGACGAAGCCGACCAGCAGCAGGACCAGCGCGGTGCGTGCCTGCCCGGCCATCGCACCGAGGTGGAGGCCATGGGCCAGCCAGGGCCAGGTCACCAGGGTGCCGGCGATCAGCAGGGCTCCGAGGCCGAGGGCCCACAGCACGCCCAGGCCGAGGGCGGCGCGGGCGTGCCGTCGGCATCCGCCGGCCAGTGCCCGGGCCACCTCGATGACCTGGTAGGAGCCGAGCCCGAGGTCGGCGAAGGCGACGATGGACACCAGGCCGTTGAGGATCGCCCACACACCGAACCGGCGGGGTCCCAGGCTGTCGTAGAGCACCGGGGTCGACAGCGTGCCCACGGCCAGCGCGACCATGGTGACGGCGCCCATGCTCACGCCGTTGCGCGCCATCCCCGCTCGGGCCGGGTTCCGCGTCACGTCAGCCACGGGGGAACCCCCGCAGCAGGTCGCGCAGTGTCAGGGTCAGGAGCGTCAGGTCAAGGCGCAGCGAGCGGCAGTTGAGGTACAGCAGGTCGCAGCGGAGTTTGCTCTGCGGTGTGGCCCGGTAGCCGTCGGTCAGCTGCGCGATGCCCGTCAGTCCCGGCCGGATCAGGTGCCGCAGGTTGTAGTGCGTCAGCCGCCGGAACTCGGCGACGAACTCGGGGCGTTCGGGGCGAGGGCCCACCAGGCTCATCTCGCCGCGCACCACGTTCCACAGCTGCGGCAGTTCGTCGAGCCGGGTCCGCCGCAGCAGGCGTCCCAGCGGCGTGACCCGGGGATCGTCGACCTGGGCGAGGACCGGCCCGGTGTCCCGTTCGGCGTCGACCCGCATGGTGCGGAACTTCAGCACCCGGATGCTCCGCCCGCCTTCTCCGACCCGGTTCTGCGCGTAGAAGGGGCGGCCGTCCCAGCACAGCGCCAGGCAGATCAGCAGCACCGTGGGCAGCAGCGCGGGAAGGCTCAGGGCGATCAGCAGCAGCTCGGCGCCGCGCCGCAGCGTCGCCGCGGCGCGGTCGCGGGCGGGGAGCCGCAGTCGCAGCCAGGGCAGGCCGGCGAGGCGGTGCAGCCGCACCCTGCCGAGCAGTCCGTAGGCGGGCCGGGCCAGCAGCAGGACGTCGACATGGTGGGCCGCGCACAGGGCGAGCAACTGGGGGTCCAGGTACTCCACGGAGGCCTTCACCAGGAGCATCCCCGGTCGCTGCACGGCGAGCAGCGCGTCCAGCCTGCACGGGTCCGCGGGCACCGAAAGACGTGCCACCACGGTGAGTTCGGCGTCGATGCGGTCGCCCGGGGCCTCCGGCCACATGCCGCCCTCCAGGACGATCGCGGAGGCTCTGCGGCGGTTCCGGGGGTGTGTGCCGGTGAGGCTGCCGGGCGTTCTTCGGGGCCGGCCGGCCGCGAGGTCCTCGTCCCCCTCCTGGCCGGCCGCGGCGGTTTCCCGGCGGTCCCGGTCGGCTCCCGCGCGGGGTGGCGCGGGCCGGAATTCCGCCTCCGCGTCGGCGGACGGCCCGGCCGTGAGAGACGGGAAGGAGACGTGTGCCGGGGCACCCGTTCGGAGAGAATCGCCGGACGCGGCTGCCCGTCGTCTTGCGCGTTCTCGAATCAGACCGGTCACGACCCTGTTTTCTCCCATCACTCAATAGCGGGAGGGATAAACGCTCTGCTGGGTGATGGGCATCATCAATTTAACGGAGGGACTGACGCCCCAAAAGGGAGACCGAGTAGCGAAGGGCGGCTGCCGCAGCGCACCGAAGGGCGGGAATTCTTCACATGACGTCGTTCGTCCCGGTGTGCGCCGTGGCGAAAATCCCTCACGGGGTGGAACGGCCGCCCGGCATCCATGAAGCGAACCCCGGGCGGCGCAGGGCCTCGGCGAGGGTGGTGCGCCAGTGCGGCAGTGGGGCGAGCCCGGCGTCCGCCCATCCGCCGTGGTGCAGCACGCTGTAGGCGGGGCGGGCGGCAACTCGTGGGTACGCCTCGGAGGTGCAGGGATGGACCCGCTCGGGGTCGAGGCCGGCGAGTTCGAAGACGGCGCGGGCGAGCCCGTACCAGGTGGTGCTGCCGGACGCGGTGCCGTGGTAGGTGCCGGCGGGGGCGCGGCCCGCGAGGGCCACCCGGCCGAGTTCCGCCATCCGCCTGGCCAGCGCGTAGGTCCAGGTCGGCTGGCCGCGCTGGTCGTCGACCACCCGCAGGGTCGCCCGGCTGCCCGCCAGCCTCAGCATGGTGCCGACGAATCCGCCGCCGTGCTCGCCGTACAGCCACGCGGTTCGCACGGTGTAGCCGGTGTACGGCAGGAGTTCGGCGACCGCGCGTTCTCCGGCGAGTTTGCCGCGGCCGTAGGCGTTCGGCGGCGCCGGTGGCGCGTCCTCGCGATAGGGCAGGCGGGCGTCGCCGGGGAAGACGTAGTCGGTGGAGACGTGCAGCAGGACCGCGCCGGCTGCCGCGCAGGCGGCGGCGACGTTGCGGGCTCCGCCGCCGTTGACCGCGGTGGCCTCGGCCTCGGCGCTCTCCGCGCCGTCCACGTCGGTCCACGCGGCCGCGTTGACGACGACATGGTGCCCGGCGACGGCGGCCCGCACCGCGTCCGCGTCGGTGATGTCCAGCCGGTCCCGCCCGAGCGCGGTCACCTCGGCGGCCGGGTCGGCGGCCAGCACGGCGCACAGGTCACGGCCGAGCATGCCGCCCGCCCCGGTGACCAGCCATCGCCTGGTGCGGCGGCCGGTCACGGCCCGCACACCGCCTTCGGTTTCAGCGGCTCCCACCAGTCCCGGTGGTCCCGGTACCAGGCGACGGTGTCGGCGAGTCCCCGGGCGAAGCCGATCTCGGGGGCGTATCCGAGTTCGTCGGCGATCTTCGCGGTGTCGAGGGAGTACCGCAGGTCGTGGCCCTTGCGGTCGGGTACGTGGTCGACCATCTCCCAGCCGTGGCCGGTCGCTTCGAGCAGCAGCCCGGTGAGTTCCCGGTTGGTCAGCTCGGTGCCGCCGCCGATGTGGTAGATCTCGCCGGCGCGTCCGCCCTCCAGCACCAGCCGGATGCCGCGGCAGTGGTCGCTGACGTGCAGCCAGTCGCGGACGTTGCGCCCGTCGCCGTAGAGGGGCACCCGCCGGCCGTCCAGCAGGTTGGTGACGAACAGCGGGATGACCTTCTCCGGGAACTGGTACGGGCCGTAGTTGTTGGAGCAGCGCGTCACCACCGCGTCCATGCCGTGGGTGCGGTGGTAGGCGAGGACCAGCAGGTCGGAGGCCGCCTTGGAGGCGGAGTAGGGGGAGCTGGGATCCGGCGGGCTGGTCTCGGTCCACGACCCCTCGGGGATCGATCCGTAGACCTCGTCGGTCGAGACGTGCACGAACCGGCCGATCCGGTGCCGCAGGGCGGCGTCCAGCAGCACCTGGGTGCCCAGCACGTTGGTCCGCACGAACGGGGACGCTCCGGAGATGGACCGGTCGACGTGCGACTCGGCCGCGAAGTGCACGACGGCGTCATGGCCTGCCATGACCTGGTCGACCACGTCCGGGTCGCAGATGTCGCCGTGGACGAAGGAGTATCCGGGATGGGCCGAGACGGGGGCGAGATTGGCCATGACCCCGGAGTAGGTGAGCTTGTCCAGGACGGTGACGCGCGGTCCCGTTCCGGCCGGGGCGGGCGGCGACAGCAGGGACCGGACGAACTCCGATCCGATGAAACCTGCGCCGCCGGTGACAAGGATACGCATGACAGGTAACTCTTTCGAAGCAGTGCTCGCATATTCAAGCCCCCCGCCATGTGGGTGAGCCTGTTCCGGCCGGATTCACGGAAATACCCGCGGGGGAATTCACCGCACGCCTACGATTACGGCATGCGCGGGATTATCCTCGCGGGTGGGACGGGTTCCCGGCTCTGGCCGCTCACTCGCGCCATATCGAAACAGCTCATGCCGGTGCACGACAAGCCGACCATATATTATCCGCTGAGCACACTCATCATGGCGGGAATCCGGCAGATCCTGGTCATCACCACGCCCGAGGACCGCCGCCTCTTCCGGCGGCTGCTCGGCGACGGGTCCCAGCTGGGGCTGTCCGTGGAATTCGCCGCGCAACCACGCCCCGAGGGGATCGCCCAGGCCTTCCTCCTCGCGGCGGACTTCATCGGCGACGAACCGGTGGCGCTGATCCTGGGAGACAACATCTTCCACGGCACCGGCCTGGGCACCAGGCTGCGCGAACACCGCGATCCCGCCGGCGGCCACATCTTCGCCTACCCGGTGGCCGATCCGACGGCCTACGGGGTCGTGGAGATCGGCCCGGACGGCCGGGCGCTCTCGATCGAGGAGAAGCCGGCCAGGCCCCGCTCCCGCTACGCCGTCCCGGGGCTGTACTTCTACGACAGCACGGTCGTGGAGGTGGCCCGGCGTCTTCGCCCCAGCGCGCGCGGCGAACTGGAGATCAGCGCCGTCAACGACACCTATCTGCGCCGGGGCCGGCTCCATGTCACCGTGCTCGACCGCGGGACCGTCTGGCTGGACACCGGCACCTTCACCTCGCTCCTGCAGGCCTCGGAGTACGTCCGGGTCATCGAGGAGCGCCAGGGCCTGAAGATCGGCTGCGTCGAGGAGGCCGCCTGGCGCGCGGGCTTCATCGACGACGACCGGCTTCGCGAGCTGAGCGGGCCGCTGCTCGGCAGCGGATACGGCCGCTATCTGCTGGAACTGCTGCAGGAGAGGGAGCCGTCATGATGAAGCTGCGCCCGCTGGGCATCGACGGCGCCTGGGAGATCACACCGCAACAGCACCGCGACGCACGCGGGATGTTCCTCGAGTGGTACCGCTTCGACCTGCTGGCCGAGAAGACCGGCCATCCGCTGCGGCTCGCACAGGGCAGCATGTCGGTCTCCGCCCGCAACGTGGTGCGCGGCCTGCACTTCGCCGACGTGCCGCCGGGGCAGGCGAAGTACGTGACCTGTACGCGCGGCGCCATCCTTGACGTGGTGGTCGACCTGCGGGTCGGGTCCCCCACCTTCGGCCGCTGGGAGTCGGTGCGGCTCGATGAGGTGGATCGCCGGGCGCTGTATCTCGCCGAAGGGCTGGGGCACGGAATCTGCGCGCTCAGCGACGACGCGACCCTGGCCTATCTGTGCTCGCAGACCTACAACCCCGCCGCCGAGCACTGCGTCCACCCGCTCGACCCGGACCTCGCCATCGAGTGGCCGGTCCGTGACGTACGGCTCTCCCCTCGCGACCAGGCCGCCCCCTCGCTCTCCGAAGCACACGCCCGGGGACTGCTGCCCGACTACGCGCGCTGCGTGGCCTACACCCGGTCGCTGTCCGTGGAATTCCGCCGGCTCGTGCCGGGTTCCGCCCCCGCGGACGGGTGATGCCGGGCCGCCGCCGCGGCCCGGCATCACCCATCGGCTACGGCCCTCAGAGCGGCTGGAAGATCAGCGGCGCGCTGGCCGAGGACGGCAGCGTCCCGCCGCCGCCGGCGAACGACGCGGTGTACGCGTTGTTGGTGATGGCGTAGACGGGCACAGGGACGTTGTACAGCGTGGCGGTGCCGTTCGCGTCGGTGACGGCGCTGCCCAGCAGGATCGGCCCGCGGATGGTGTCCTCGGTGAAGACGATGGTCCGCCCCGGCAGCGGTGCGCCCAGGCTGTCGGTGAGCGTGGCGCTGAGAACGGGGATGTAGTAGGCCAGCGTCATCTGGTTCACCCTGATGACGGCCGGAGTGGCGGTCAGGCCCGTCTGCACCGTGGTGATGACCTCGGACACCGTGTTGCTGGTGGAGCCCGAGAAGGAACCGCTGGGGACGTAGGTGGCGGTCAGGAGATGCGTCCCCGCGGTCGAGAAGGACACGTTCAGGACGGCCGTGCCGCCCACCAGCGGCGCGCTCCCCAGCAGGGTGGGTCCGTCGTAGAAGTTGACCGATCCGGTCGGTGTGGGACCCCCGGGGGGAACGGTGGTGACCGTGGCGGTCAGCTGCACCGTCGCGCCGACCGACGCCGGGTTGGGCGTGGCGGTCAGCTGGGTCTGCGTGGCGGTGGGGAGGACGGAGGGGATGATGGTCAGCGACGCGTCGATGTTGTTGCTGACATAGAGCGTGGTGCCGTCCGGCGACAGGGCGATCCCGAAGGGCGAGCTCCCCGCGCCGGTGGGGAGATCGAACAGGCGGGTGTTGGTGGCGGTGTCGATGACACTGACCGACAGGCCGCCCTCGTTGGTGACGTAGGCCCGGGTCCCGCTCGCGTTGACCGCGACGTCGACGGGCTGATGCCCGACGGGGATGCGTTGCATCTCGGGGTAGCTCGTCCCCGAGGTGTCCAGCACGCTCACCGAGTCGTCGCCGTTGTTGACCACGTACAGGCGCGGCAGGACGGGGTTCACCGCCACCCCGAGCGGCTGGGCGTGGACGAAGAACGGCCCGTGGGAGACGTTGGCGACGGTGTCGAGGACGCTGATGCTCCCGTCGGAGGAGTTGGTCACGTAGACACGCAGACCGGAGGGGTCGACCGCCACGCCGAACGGCCCGCCACCCACGAACACCGCGTGGGTGACCGCGCCCCCGATCAGGTCGACCACCTTGATCTGGTTGGCGATGTAGTCCGCGACGTAGGCCACCGTGCCGGTCGCGTTGAGCGCCACGCCGATCGGCCCACTGGGCACCCCGAGATCGATCGGCAGGCCGACGGGGGTGTTCGTCACCAGGTTGATGCCGACAAGCGTTCCGTCACCGAGGTTCGTCACCCAGGCCCGGGTTCCGGCGGAGTTGACGGCCACCCAGTACGGTTGGCTGAAGACGCTGCCGACCGAGATGTCGGTGCGGGCCAGCGTGGTGGTGTCGACGGCACTGACCGTGCCGTCATCCTGGTTCGCTGTGTAGACCCGTGACCCCAGCGGATTGATCGCCACACCGGAGGGATGGGCACCCACCGGGACAACGGGGTCGGTGCTGGGAGCCATGGGCGTGGCGTGCGCCGGCGGCTGCGCCAGCCCGGCAAGCTGACGCCATCTCGACTGAACGACCTGTGTCATGAAGTGCCCCTAGGGATCTGAATCCGTCTGGTGCCTCAGGGCACTGCCACGGCCACCGCCGCAACCGGCCGCGCAGGCCGGCGCACGGCGCAGGAGCTGCCGACAGCTCTGGGAGCACCCGTCGGGACTGCCGCTGACCGCTGTGGCCAGTCGGCGGCCATCAGGTCCCGGAAAGGAATGGGCGACTCACCGGGCTTGACACCATGAGTAGCCTCTTCGACCCCCGCCACGGAAGACAATGTGCCCGGAATGCCCTGAATGGCGCAGCGGTCGGGTGGTCAACGCGATGTGCGCCCACGGCCGGCGGGATCCGTTGTGCATCCATCGCGGGCTCTGGCATTCCGCGAGCCGCCCGCGCGGTGCCGGACGCCAATCTCGCGTCCTGCGCCACGCGACTGCCCCCATCACATCGGTTCGCACCGCCGGACCCAGGTGACCGCGGCACGTCCTGCTCGTCTCAGGGCAGGTCCGGTTCCCCCAGGCTGCATCCCGGTGCGCCGCCCTGCCCCGCCCGGCGGTCCGCGCCATCCCGCGCCGCCCTCGGCCGGCTGCCCATCTCCTGCCAGGTCCGGTGGACGGTGGCGGCGATGACCGACCAGGCGAACTCCCGGCACGCGCGTTCCCTTCCCGCCCTGGCCAGCCTCGCCGCCAGGGCGGGATCGTCGCGGATCCGGGCCAGCCGGTCCGCCAGCTCCGAGGCCGCGCCTGCCGCGAAGACCAGCCCGGCCGACCCGATGACATGGGGGATGTCGCCGGTGTCGCTGCCCACCACCGGGACGCCGCAGGCCATGGCCTCGATCAGGACGCGGCCGAACTGCTCGCGCAGCGGTACGCGCACCCAGGGCAGGACGTTGCGCTGTACCACCTCCACGGAGGGCAGCACCAGCACGTCCATTCTGCGCAGCAGCTCGGGCAGCTGTTCGTGATCGGCCGCCTTGTGCAGTTCGACTCGGCCGGGGCGTCGCGTTCCGGCCTGCTCGACCATTCCGCGCAGGCTGCCGTCGCCCACGAGCAGCAGGTTGCCGTCGATGCTCTCGGCCGCCGCCAGCAGGTCGGCGATGCCCTTGTGCGGTTCGAGGTGGCCGACGAACCCGACGGTGAAGGGGCGACCGGATGACCGGGTGGCAGCAGGCCGGAAGACCGTGGTGTCCACGCCCAGCGGCACCACGGTCGCCGGCCCGCTGTACCCCTTCGTCCGCAGCACCCCCAGCGCGGACGGCGTGATGGGAAACGCGTGGTCGACCATCCCGTACGCGTACCGTTCCACGAGCGGGAAGGGGAAGGGGAATCCGGTGACGATGTTCTGGGCGGCGTACACGGTGATCGGCGTCCGGGGATGGCGCGCCCGGCACCACCGGATCACCTGACCGGTCGACAGATACGCCGGCTCACCGAGGATGTGGACGACGTCGGGGGGCGCGCCCGCGAGTCCGCGGAAGGCCCGGGGACGGAACGCGACCGAGGCCATGTGCCCGCTGCGGTCCTGGCCGAACAGGTGCGGCACGATCCGGTAGCGGAACTGCTCGTGCCGCCGGGCGAGCCGGGCCAGCTCCGCGCCGCCCCGGTCGGAGACGTCGGCCGCCAGCACGGTCAGGGTCACGCCGGGAATCGCGGCCAGCGCCTCGAACCACCCGGACCACACGTCGATCCGCTTGCGTACCGTGGTCACCAGGACATGCATGGGCCCTCCATCCTCCATACACAGAGGAGGGCCACGCCCCGGCCCCGTTCCTCACCTTGTCAGCTTCCCCGAGCGAACAAATCGGCCGTTGGAGTGAAATACGCCCCTGCTGCGCGACCCGCCGGTGCCCGCATGAGCAGAAACGGCCCAGCACCCGCTCCGGGTGTCAGGCTCCGGCGTCCGGTGCGTGCGCGCCAGACGCCGGAGCCTGGGGGAGACGGCGGCGCTCGGCGGCCGGGCGGACGGCGGCGCGACGGACCAGGATCTGCGGGACGGTCTGCGGGCCGCCTGGGTCGAGGTGGCAGGGTCACCGCGCCGGCACAGCTCGACGATCTCGGCCTTGAACTCCGGGGTGAACCATCGCTTCAACCGCCCTCCGCAGTGCCGCTTCCTGCTCGGCATGATCAGGTCCGTGTGGGTCTCGCACGTGCAATCCGTACACCTCGATGGCCTCCGCGTCGACATCACCGGGCTGCGGGCGGCCTTCCTGTATGAAGCCGAAGAGCGCACGCAGCGCGCCTCCGCCCAGGTCCAAAGGGTGAAAGGGCAGGGCATAGGTCTCTTCCCCCGCGGCGGGGCAGGGGGCGATGCCGGCCGGGCGGCCTCCGGCCCAGTAGGGCAGTTGGAAGGGGAGCGGTGCGCCGATGTTCTCGATGATGCCACTGTCGGCCTTCGGTGTGATGCCGGGGCCGCCGGGTGACGGCCGGAGAGGCCTCGACCTCCAGGGGTGATCCGGAGGGCACGTTTCACTCCCCCAGGCCGAGGCCATCCCTGGGTCGTCCCGCGCACGCTGGCGGAAGGAAGGAGAGGTGAGCGACCATGCTGATGCGTACTGACCCGCTTCGCGAGCTCGATCGACTCGCGCAGCAACTCTCGGGGCCCCAGGCCCAGCCGTTTCCGATTCCGATGGACGCATACGGGACCGATGGCGAGTTTGTGATCCACTTCGATGTGCCGGGCGTCGCCCCGGACAGCATCGACCTGCACGTCGAGCAGAATGTGCTTACCGTGCGCACGGAGCGGCCTGCCCCGGAAAGCCGCGAGATGGTGGTGGCCGAGCGCCCGCACGGCGTCTTCAGCCGTCAGGTGCTGCTCGGCGACACCCTGGACGCCGGCAGGATCGGAGCAGAGTACGACGCGGGAGTCCTCACCGTGCGCATCCCCGTGGCAGAGCAGACGAAGCCGCGCAAGATCGAAATTGAGACCGGTGAAGCCGGCCAGGTCTCGGCGCGGACAGCGGGGCAGAGTTCTGCGGCCTGACCTCGCTGACGGGGGCCGCGCCGACGGCCGGGTCCGCGCCGCCCACGCGGATCACTCGCACCGGGCGTCCTGACGGAGGGAGAACCCGTGGCCAGTACCACCGGTCGTGCGCCCTTGCAGGCCGCGGTCCGCACCGCCGAGCACGTCTTGGCCACTGCCGCCGACGAGGTGGAGCGGCGGTACCCGGACGATCCCTACGCTCAGCGCGTGGCCGAGGTGGGGATGCTCAGCGGTGCCCTCAAGGCACTGCTGGAGGCGGTCCGCCCCACGCTTGAGCAGGCCTCCTGAACGCGGCCGTCGCAGGCTGTGGGCGGCAAATGGCCGGTCGGAGGCACGCAGCTCGCCTGGCAACCGAGGTGGGAAGAGTTGGGGAGAGTATGGAATACGAGGATTTCATCCGGCTCGTTGCCCTGCGGGCCCATGTGCCCGAGGAACAGGCAGCCGCACTGACCCGCGCGACCTCGCTGACACTCGCCGAACGGATCACCGGAGGCGAGGCCAAGCATCTCGCAGGAGTACTTCCGCCGGAGATCGCACCTCCCCTGCTTCCACCGGAGGACGTGGCTCAGAAGTTCGGCGTCGCCGAGTTCCTGCGGCGGGTGAGCGAGCGTTCCGGCGTCGATGAGACCGTCGCGCGAAGAGGGGTCTTCGCGGTCTTCACGACTCTGGCCAAGGCCGTTCCTGTCAAGGAGTGGCACGACATCATGTCCCGCAGGGCGAGCGGGAGCGCGCGGCGGACCGTTCCTCGGGGGTGGGAGACGGCGGCATCGGATGGCCGTGCACGAGGAGCCCGGCACGAACCGCCCGCGAGAGGCGGCGGACACCACCTATCCCCTGGTGGTCTCGATACGCCCGGCGACGCGGGTGCGCTATCCGCTGACCCCACCGCGGCGACTCAGCCTGGAGGCCGTCGCCGCCCGCTGCGGCCTGCACCCGGAACTGGTGGGCCGGTTCGTGACGCTCGGCCTGGTGGAAGCCGACCGGGACACCGCCGGCCGGCTGTGGTTCACCGCGCAAGCCCCGCCGGCCGGTGGACGAACCCGGCGGGACGTTTACCTTGGCGGTCCCGCCCGGCGTCGTCAGCGGTACCCGTGCCCCCAGCGCCGCCTCCCACGGAGTGACCGGCCAGACTGCTGGACACGGCCGACCGCGAGGCCCGCCGACCAGGAGGCCGAGCTGCGGCTGACCGTCGAGGAGGCGTACCGCGGCGGCCGGCGCAGGCTCGCTCTCGGCGGCCCCGGGCAGCAGCGCAGCTACGGCGCCGGCCGCAGCCGGGGGCGGCACACCCGCGGAGCCGCAGGAACGCACCGCCGAGGAGATGGAGGATCGCTGGCGGCGGTGCATGGCCGACCTGGACAACAGCGCAAGCGCCACGCCAGGGAACTGCAGCGCGAGCGGGATGGTGCCGCCGTCTCAATCTCCCCTGCAAGTCGCCTGCCCCAGACCCCATCTCGATCAGGCGCACATCTTCTACATGTGTCATGGAAGGCCGCGGTGTTGCGGCGACGGAAGCGTCCTTGATGAGCTTCCTACGCGGAGGGGCGCATCCTTGACGACGCCCTGACGCGTCCGCACCATCCGGCCGCTCCGTGGTGCACGGCAACTCCTGGCAGCAGGTCGACACCGGTCCGTCTCCAGCCGCTTGCGCGCCGCCTGTTTGAAGGCCGTTACCCGTGTCCCGGAGATACCGTCGGCCGCTACCCGGGTTCCCCGTCCCGAGCTTTCGCGTGTGCCGTGACGCCGTCGATCCGCTCGCGCAGTTCGTGCAGCGCGTCGTTGCCCTGGGGCAGCCAGCGGCGTTCGATGGCGCGCCGCACGTCGCCGTCCAGTTGGTGCCACAGCTGCGGACTGGCCGTGACGGCCCGCAGGTCCATCGCTGCCCACTGACCGAAGGCGTCGTGCAGGACCAGGCGCTACGCACGCTTCCCGGAGCACTCCAGGCTCACCAGGGCGTCGGTCCGTACCAGCCGCTCACCCCATGGTCCGCGCACCGCCAGCCATCCACGCCCGGCGCTCACCCGTGGCGGCAGGAGCAGCATGGCCGCCAGCGTGGTCCACTGCCCGAGACGGTGCCAGGTGATGGTGCCCGCGGCGCGGTCCGCGAGCGTCATCAGGGTGAGGAAGGCCAATGCGCCGGCCACCGCTCGGTGGGCGTCACCGGCCCAGCGCCGGTCGTAGACGACCTCACCGTCCGGCTCCGGGCACGCCGCGTTTGCGGCGGCCCGAGCGAAACGCCGTGTCATGCAATCAACGCTAGGTGCGCATCTGGCGTCCATCGCGCCTGCCTGGCCTTCTCTGACGGGATCCTGACGTGCGTCCGCGGTGCCTGACGGGTTCTGAAAAGGGGGCCGTTCGGCCATGCGCAGCGCCTCGCGGGCGCGGTAGGCAGGAGGTGGGAGGTGCAGCCATGGCGGTTCGGTTCTCACGCCGCTACGCCACCCTGGTGGCGGCGGTACTCGCACCGCTCGCTGTCTGCGGTGTCCTTGTCCCGTTCCGCAGCGGCCTGGCGAACACGAACGTGGCGTTGGTGCTGGTGGTCGTGGTCGTGGTCGTTGCGGCGACCGGACATCGCCTGGCGGGTGCCCTGGCGGCACTGTTCGCGGCCGTATGGTTCGACGTGTTCTTCACCCGGCCCTACGAGCAGTTGACCATCGCAGGCTCCGCGGATATCCAGACCGCCGTCCTGCTGCTGGTGGTGGGCCTGGCGGTGGCCCAGCTGGCGGCCCGGGCCCGCCTCATGCGCTCGATCGCCGTCACGGATGCCGGCTACCTGGCCCGGATCCACGACACCGCCGCGTTGGCGCACTTCGGCGCCGCACCCGGTGACGTGGTGGAGCGGGTACGGATCCAGTTGGTCGACGTCCTGAGCCTGCGGCAGTGCGGTTTCACCAGCCGGCCAGCGCAGGGACATCCGCCGAGGCTTGAGCAGGACGGGGCGGTCACCTGGGGCAGCACCCGCTGGGACATCGAGCGGTGGGGGCTACCCGAGGACGCTCTCGAGCTGCCCGTCCCCGGCAACGGCCGCCCGGTCGGCCGCTTCATGCGTGAGTCGCGGCACGGCTCGCTGCCCTCGCTCGCGGCCCGGCTGACGGCGGTGACGCTTGCCGGCGAGGTCGGCGCCGCCCTTGCCGGCCGGAATACCGAGCGGGCCACGGGATGACCGGGCGGCGCCTGTCTCACAGCGCGATCCGGAACCGCAGACGGCAGATCACCGCGTCGGTGTGGCGGCGGATGGCACGGTCCAGGACGGCTCCGCGCTGGTTCTGCAGGAGTCGCTGCCACGGCCTGGGCAGGTGCATCTCCGGAATCAGCACGACCAGCCGGTCGTAGTCCCCCTCGGCGCCCACCGCGCGGAGGAAGTCGACGATCGGGCGGGTCAGCGAGCGTGTCCGGCTCTGGAGCACGGTGAGGGGCACCTCGCACTGCCATGTCGCCCAGCCGGCACGTACCGCGTCGGCGGACCGCGCCTCGGTGTCCTCGGGGTGTACGACGGTCACCGCCCGCACCTCGTCACCGAGCGCGAGTGCCGCGCTGATCGCCTGCTGGGTGAGCAGGTTGACCGCTCCGACCGGCACGACCACCAGCGAGCGGCGGGGCGGGCGTGGCCGTGCGGGCACCTCGCCCAGGTGCAGCGCCGCACCGATCCGCCGGTAGGTGCGATGCACCGATTCGAAGAGGGCGACCAGTGCGGCGATGGCCAGGAAGACCAGCCAGCCGCCTTCACGGAATTTCGAGAGCAGTTCGATGACGGTGGCGGCCGCGGTGAGCACCGCGCCGATGCCGTTGAGGGTGGCCCGTCCCTGCCATCCGGGCTTTTGCTCCAGGCGCCAGTGCCGGACCATGCCGGCCTGGGAGAGGGTGAAGCCGACGAACACCCCGATGGCGAAGAGGGGCACCAGTGCCTGGGTGTCTCCCCGGGCGGCGAGGAGGAGAGCCAGCGCGGCACCGGCCAGCACCAGCACGCCGTACCGGTAGACCTGCCGATCGGCCCGCAGTCCGAAGACGTGCGGGAGGTGGTTGTCACGGGCCAGCAGCGAGGCCAGCACGGGCATGCCGCCGAAGGAGGTGTTCGCCGCCAGCGCGAGCAGCACCATGGTGGTGAACTGCACCACGTAGAAGCCGACGTTGTGGCCGAGGGACGCGTCGGCGAGTTGCGCCAGGACGGTCTTGGTACCGCTGGGCGCGACGTGGAACTTCCCGATGAGGACCGAAAGGCCGATCAGCATCGCCCCCAGCAGCGCGCCGAGAGCGGTCTCGGTGCCCTGCGCACGCTTGACCCGCGGGGTACGGAAGGTGGGTACCGCGTTCGCGATCGCCTCCACACCGGTCAGGGCCGAGCAGCCGGAGGCGAACGCGCGCAGCAGCAGCAATACCCCCACCGAGGAGGCGGCGGAGGCCGCCGGGTGGACGGGTTCGGTCACCGGGTGCGCGCGCAGCAGTCCGGCCACCACCATGGCGAAGATCGCGCCGACGAAGACCACCGTCGGCGCGATCATCACCCGCGCCGACTCGGCGACGCCGTACAGGTTGATGCCGGTGATCACGACGAGCACCAGGACGCACAAGGCGACCCGTGACCCGTACAGGGCGGGGAAGGCCGAGGTCAGGGCGGCGACCCCGGCGGAGATCGATACGGCGACGTTGAGCACGTAGTCGATGATCAGTGAGGCCGCGGCGACGAGGCTGACCCGCCGTCCGAGGTGGGCCCCGGCGACGGCGTAGGCTCCACCGCCGTTGGGGAAGGCGGCGATCACCTGCCGGTAGGAGAACGTCAGCGCGGCCAGCAGCACCACGATGGCCAGGGTGACCGGCAGGGTGAAGCCGAGCCCGCGGCTGCCGGCGGTTGCCAGCACGACCACGATCGCCTCCGGGCCGTAGGCGACCGAGGCCAGCGCGTCGAGGGACAGGGCGGCAAGGCCCTGGGGAACGGTCAGCCGATCCCGCTCATGGGGTCTGTCGTTGGTGGGGGTGGCCTGTCGCGCACTGCCGGGCACGCTCTCGTCCTCTCGTCTCGTCGGCGGTTTCTCCGAGCCCCCGGATGTGCCGTTCCAGCGGTCCCGACGCACGGTTCGCGGACTCACCCCACGGCGTGGCCCGGGCTGTCCGGCCCGCTCACGGATCGAAGCGGTAGCCCAGTCCGGGCTCGGTGATCAGATGCCGAGGGTGCGCGGGATCCGGTTCGAGCTTGCGGCGCAGGGCGGCCATGTAGACCCGCAGGTAGTGGGTCCGGTCCTCGGCCTGCGGTCCCCAGACCTCGCGCAGCAGTCGGCCGCCTGCGACCAGACGGTGCGGCCGGCGCAGGAGCGTGGCGAGCAACCGCCACTCCGTGGGTGTGAAATGCAGGGGCTCACCCGTGCCTGATGCCGGGACGGCGGTGCAGGCGGCCAGGTTGATCCGGTAGCCCGCGACGTCCACCGTCTCGGCGTCGGCTATGAGCGGCGGGCGGCGGAGTACCGCGCGCAGCCGGGCCAGCAGTTCCTCCATGGAGAAGGGTTTGGTGACGTAGTCGTCCGCACCGGCGTCGAGAGTGGCGACCTTCTCGCGAGACTCCTTCTGCCGGGACAGTGCGATGATCGGCAGGGAGGTCCAGCCCCGCAGTCCGCGGATCACCTCGATGCCCGGCAGGTCGGGCAGGTTCATGCCGAGCAGCACCGCGTCGGGCGGCGCACAGCGTGCCGTCTCCAGGGCCGTCATGCCGTTCTGGGCCGTGGTGACCTCGTACCGGCAGGCCCTGAGGTTGGTGTCGAGGGCGGATGCGAACTGCGGCTCGTGCTCGACGATCAGGACACGCCTCATGTCATCAGCACCTCTTGATCATGGCTGGGAACGGTACCGGTGGGTCGCCTCGTGGCCCCTACCGGCGCGGAGGTGGATCGGGCTGACCGCCCGGCCGCGGATGGACTCCCGCGGCCGGGCGGCATGCGGCGTGTGCCATCAGCCGCCGAGCGTGGCCAGGGCCTGGTTGAGTTCGACGACGTTGACCCGGGGCTCGCCCAGGAATCCCAGGGTGCGGCCCTGGACGTGGGCCGCCACCAGGCCGCGCACGATCGCCGCGGACAGCCCGCGGGCGTGGGCGACGCGGCCCACCTGCTCGTAGGCGTAGGCCGGGGAGATGTCCGGGTCCAGGCCGGAGGCGGAGGCGGTGAGCGCGTCGGCGGGGACGCTGCCGGGGGACACGTGGTCGAAGGCGGCGACGGCGGCGCGCCGCTGGTTGATGGTTTTGATCAGGGTGGGGTCGTTCGGGCCGAGGTTGGAGGCGCCGGAGCTGGTGGGGTCGTATCCGCCGGCTCCGGCGGCCGACGGGCGGGGCTGGAACCACGCCGGGTCCGGCGCGGGGGTGGTCCGGCCCTTCTTCAGGGGCAGCGTGAAGTTCTGGCCGATCAGGCTGGAGCCGATGGTCCTGCCGTTCCGGCTGATCAGGGAGCCGTTCGCCTGGTGGGGAAATGCTGCCTGGGCGATGCCGGCGACCAGCAGCGGATAGGCGATACCGGTGATCACGGTGAACACCAGCAGCATCCGCAGCGCCGCCAGATGCCGGCGGATGGCGAGAACGAGGGGGACGGGCATGAGTGACTGCCTTCTTCGGGAGCCGGCGGTCTGTCAGCGCAGGCCGGGGATGAACTGGACGACCATGTCGATCAGCTTGATGCCGACGAACGGCAGCACCAGGCCGCCCAGGCCGTAGACGAAGATGTTGCGGTTGAGCAGGGCGGCCGCCGAGGAGGGGCGGTAGCGCACGCCGCGCAGCGCGAGCGGGATCAGCGCGATGATGATCAGCGCGTTGAAGATGATCGCGGAGGAGATCGCCGAAGTGGGGCTGTGCAGGCCCATGATGTTGAGCTTGTTCAGCCCCGGATAGGCGGTGGCGAACATCGCCGGGATGATCGCGAAGTACTTGGCGACGTCGTTGGCGATGGAGAACGTGGTCAGGGCCCCACGGGTGATCAGCAACTGCTTGCCGATCTCCACGATCTCGATCAGCTTGGTCGGGTTGGAGTCCAGGTCGACCATGTTCCCGGCCTCCTTGGCGGCCGAGGTGCCGGTGTTCATCGCCACGCCGACGTCCGCCTGGGCCAGCGCCGGGGCGTCGTTGGTGCCGTCACCGGTCATGGCGACCAGCTTGCCGCCCGCCTGCTCCCGTTTGATCAGCGCCATCTTGTCCTCGGGGGTGGCCTCGGCGAGGAAGTCGTCCACGCCCGCCTCCTCGGCGATGGCCCGCGCGGTCAGCGGGTTGTCGCCGGTGATCATCACGGTGCGGATGCCCATCCGGCGCAGCTCGTCGAACCGCTCGCGCATGCCGTGCTTGACCACGTCCTTGAGATGGATGACCCCCAGCACCCGGGCTGCGCCGGCGTCCCGCTGGGCCACCACGAGTGGGGTGCCTCCTGCGGCGGAGATCTCGTCGACGATGCCGCGTACCTCGTCGCTGGTGGTGCCGCCGTGGTCGGCGACCCAGGCGGTGACCGCGGAGGCAGCACCCTTGCGCACCTGCCGGGTGGTGCCGCCCTCGGCGAGGTCGACGCCGGACATCCGGGTCTGGGCGGTGAAGGGGACGAACTCGGCGTGGCCGAGCTCTCCCTCGTGGCGTTCGCGCAGCCCGTACTTCTCCTTGGCGAGCACCACGATCGAGCGGCCCTCGGGGGTCTCGTCCGCCAGTGACGACAGCTGGGCGGCGTCGGCGACCTCGGCGGCGGTGGTGCCGCGGACGGGGAGGAACTCGGCGGCCTGGCGGTTGCCGAAGGTGATGGTGCCGGTCTTGTCCAGCAGCAGGGTGTTCACATCACCGGCGGCCTCGACCGCCCGCCCGGACATGGCCAGCACGTTGCGCTGCACCAGCCGGTCCATGCCCGCGATGCCGATCGCGGACAGCAGCGCGCCGATCGTGGTGGGGATCAGGGCCACCACCAGGGAGACCAGGATGATGATGCTCTGCTCGGCCTTGGCGTAGATGGCGAAGGGCTGCAGGGTCACCACGGCCAGCAGGAAGACGATGGTCAGCGAGGCGAGCAGGATGTTCAGCGCGATCTCGTTGGGTGTCTTCTGCCGGGCAGCTCCCTCCACGAGGGCGATCATCCGGTCGATGAACGTCTCACCGGGCTTGGAGGTGATCTTGACGATGATGCGGTCGGAGAGCACCTTCGTCCCGCCGGTGACCGCCGAACGGTCGCCGCCGGACTCGCGGATCACCGGAGCGGACTCGCCGGTGATCGCGGACTCGTCCACGCTGGCCACACCGTCGACGACGTCCCCGTCACCGGGAATGATCTGCCCGGCCTCAACGATGACGTGGTCACCGAGCCGGAGCTGCGCCGCGCCGATCTCCTCCTCGTCCAGGTGTGTGGTGCCTGGGTGCCAGTCGTTCAGGCGGCGGGCGAGCGTGTCGGTCTTGGTGCGGCGCAGGGTTTCGGCCTGTGCCTTGCCGCGGCCCTCGGCGACGGCCTCGGCGAGGTTGGCGAAGACGACGGTCAGCCACAGCCAGGCGGCGATGACCCAGGCGAAGACGCTGGGGTCCTTGGCCGCCGACAGGGTGGTCAGCACCGCGCCGACCTCGACGACGAACATCACCGGGTTCTTTATCATCACCCGGGGGTGCAGCTTCTTCGCCGCGTCCGGCAGGGAGGCCAGCAGCTGTTTGGGGTCCAGCAGGCCGCCGGAGACCCGGTGCGGCTCCTGCGGCGTCTTCGGGCCGGTCCCGGAGCCGATCTGGGGGTCGATGGTGGTCGGGGACATTTACTGCAACCCTTCAGCGAGCGGCCCCAGCGCGAGGGCGGGGAAGTAGGTCAGGCCGACGACGATGAGCACCACGCCGGTCAGCAGGCCGACGAACTGCGGCCGGTGGGTCGGCAGGGTTCCGGCGGTGACGGGGACGGGAGCCTGCGAGGCAAGCGAGCCGGCCAGCGCCAGGACGAAGACCATCGGCAGGAACCGGCCGAGGATCATCGCCAGGCCCAGCGCGGTGTTGTACCAGTCGGTATTCACCGACAGGCCGGCGAACGCCGAGCCGTTGTTGTTGGCCGCCGAGGTGAACGCGTAGAGCACCTCGGAGAAGCCGTGCGCCCCGGAGTTGAGCATCGCGGCGCGTTCGCCGGGCAGTGCCATCGCCAGACCGGCGCCCACGAGCACGATGGCGGGGGTGGTCAGGATGTAGAGGGAGGCCCACTTCATCTCGCGGCCGCCGAGCTTCTTGCCCAGGTACTCCGGGGTGCGGCCGACCATCAGTCCGGCGATGAACACCGTGATGATCGCGAGGATCAGGATGCCGTACAGGCCCGAGCCGGTGCCGCCGGGCGCGATCTCGCCCAGCATCATGTTGAAGATCGTCATACCGCCGCCGCCCGGCGTGTACGAGTCGTGGAAGGAGTTGACCGCACCGCACGAGGTCAGCGTGGTGGACACGGCGAACAGCGCCGAGGCCCAGATGCCGAACCTCTGCTCCTTGCCCTCCATCATCCCGCCGGCCGCGTGCCCGGCCGCGCTGGAGACGCCGTGCACCTCGTTGAAGGTCACCAGAGCGACCGAGGCGGCCCAGATCAGGCCCATCACCGCGAGGATCGCGTACCCCTGGCGGTTGTCCCCGACCATCTTTCCGAAGGTGCGCGGCAGCGCGAAGCCGATCACCAGCAGCAGGTAGATCTCCAGCCAGTTGGTGAACGGGTTCGGATTCTCGAAGGGGTGCGCGGAGTTGGCGTTGTAGAAGCCGCCGCCGTTGGTGCCCAGCTCCTTGATCGCCTCCTGCGAGGCGACCGGTCCACCGGTGATCGCCTGGTGGTCACCGGCGATGGTGGTGATCGACTGGATGCCGTGGAAGTTCTCGATCACTCCACCGGCCACCAGCACGATCGCCATGACGATCGAAATCGGCAGCAGCACGCGCAGCACGACGCGGGTCAGGTCCACCCAGAAATTGCCGACCCGGTCGGTCCTCTTCCGGGTGAAACCGCGGATGAGCGCGGCCACCACCGCGATGCCGACCGCCGCGGAGACGAAGTTCTGCACCGCAAGACCCGCCATCTGTACCAGATGACCCAGCGCCGACTCACCCGAATACGCCTGCCAGTTGGTGTTGGTGACAAACGAGGCAGCCGTGTTGAACGACAGATCCGGAGCCATTCCCTTCATACCGAGCGACAGCAGCAAATGCCCCTGCAGGCGCAGAAAGCCATACAGGAACAGCAACGAGACCAGCGAGAACGCCAGCACACTGCGCAGATACACCGGCCAGCGCTGATCGGCGTCGCCGTCCACGCCGCCCAAGCGGTAGACCACGCGCTCCACCCGCAGATGCCTCGGACTGGTGAGCACATGGGCGATGTAGTCGCCCAGCGGGCGATAGGACAGCGCAAGCGCCCCGACCAGGGCGAGAACCTGCAGCCAGCCCGCGAGAGTGTCGTTCACTAGAACCGCTCCGGAAATATCAGGGCCACCACCAGGTAGACCACCAGACCTGCGGCGACGATCAGACCGACCACATTCTCAGCGCTCACAACCGCTCGGCCCCCTTCGCCACCAGGCCGATCACGGCGAAGGCGGCAAGTGTGAGGACAACGAATACAAGATCTGCCATGCGTGACTCTCCGGAACACATACGGAACGACTCGACCGCCAGCCGTGCCGGGCGTGGGGGACACGGAGGCCGAAGCGGTGCCGGCGGAAACCGGCCATGGACAGGGAAGCGTGCCGGAAGCCCGCCGGGAAGGTTCCTTAGCGCGTTCCTGACATCGAAGCGGGAAACCTTGACGCGCCATTAACGTCGCCTATCCCGAGGCGCCGCACGCACTGGGCGGCGGAGCCGTGTGACAGGCCCCGGTGAGGGACGGATCGGCCGGACCGGTATGGCCGCCATGTCCCGAAGGGAATGTTCCTGATGGCAAGCCTCACGGTCGCATGCTATCCGCACGCCGGGAGCAATATCGGGAAACATCCTGCCGCCGAACAGGTTCTCCTACGTCGGCAAGAAAAGAAGAACAGAAGAACGCGCAGCCATCTGTCGACCGTCAGGAATAGCTGTCCGGAAAGCAGCGTCAGCCGTTCCCGGTCCCGGCACCACCAACTGCTTCAGCGATCGCTTCCGGACCGGTCTCGTATACCGTCTGTCGCATCTCAGCGGACCGCGCTACGGGCAGGGCCAGGACCATGGTCAGCCCACCGCCCGGGGTGTCCTCCGGAACGAGCGTGCCGCCCATGGCCTCGGCCAGCCCCCGGGACAGCGCGAGCCCCAGTCCGAGCCCCGTCGTGTTGTCGGCGTCCCCCATGCGCTGGAAGGGTTCGAAGACCCGGTCACGTCCCTGCGGCGGCAGACCCGGGCCGTGGTCGGTGACCCGCAGCTCGACCCGGTCGGCCAGGGTACTGACGCTGACCAGCACGGGAAGGTCCGCCGGCGAGTAGCGCACCGCGTTGGCGACCAGGTTGGCGACGACACGTTCCAGCAGCGGCGGATCGGCCAGCACCTCGCCCGTCTCGTCCACGCCACGCACCTCGACCGGCACCGGCGTCTCGGGCAGGGTGTCCAGGGCGAGCGGAATGACTTCGGCGAGCGTGGTGGGCTGCAGGTGCACCGGCATCGCTCCGGCCTGGAGCCTGCTCATGTCCAGCAGGTTGTCCACCAGCCGGTTGAGCTTGACCAGCGACTCCTCGGCGGTGGCCAGCAGTTCCTCACGGTCCTCGTCGGAGAACTGCACATCCCGGCTGCGCAACGAGCTGACCGCGGCCCATCCGGTGGCCAGCGGGGTGCGCAGATCATGGCTGACGGCCGCAAGCAGGGCGGTGCGCACCCGATCGGCCGCCTTGACCGGCTCCACTTCCGCAGCGGCCTCGGCCAGCCGGGCGTGGTCCACCGCCGCCGCCAGATGAGCGGCGAACGCGGTCAGGACCCGATGCTCCGACGCGGGCAGGCTGCGCCCCCTGAGCACCAGCAGCCGGTCGTCTCCCACCGGTGCCTTCACCACCCCGGCCACCTGGTCCCCGCCATCGCCGTCCCAGCCGGAGCGCGGTACCAGCTCGGCCGAGGCCATCCCGAACGTCTGCCGCGTGCGTTCCAGTAGCACCTCCACCGCGTTCTCGCCACGCAGGATGTTCCCCGCCATCGAGGAGAGCACCTCGGCCTCCGCCGCGGCGCTCGCGGCCCGCCGTGCCAAGCGCAGCGAACGGTCCACGATCGTGGCCACCGTGACGGCCACGATGGCGAACACCACGAGCGCCAGAGCGTTGTTGGGCTCGGCGATGGTGAACCGGCCGATCGGCGGGATGAACCAGTAGTTCAGCAGCAACGAAGCGCTCAGCGACGCCAACAACGCCGAGACCACACCACCCAGGGTCGCCACACCCACCACCGTCAGCAGGAACAACAGCGCCTGGCTGGTCAGGTTGAGCCCGGCACCGGCGGCGCGCAGCACCGCGGTCAGCAGCGCGGGCAGCACCAGGCCCGCGACCGGCCCCGCGATCCGCCGTACCAGCGGCAGGCTGCTGGTGGGCATTGAGAACAGCCTTCCTCGCCCGGCGCGCTCATGGGTCACCATGTGCACATCGATGTCGCCGGACAGCTCCACCGTCGTCTCGCCGATACCGCGCCCACCCAGCAGGTGCTCCAGCCGTCCCCGCCGGCTGGTCCCCAGGACCAGCTGGGTGGCGTTCTCGGCCCGGGCGAACTCCAGAAGCGCGGTCGGCACATGATCACCGACCACGGAGTGGAAGGTGCCGCCCAGGCTCTCCACAAGCTCCCGCTGCCGGGCGAGCGCGGCGGGCGAGGCCCCGGTCAGACCGTCACTGCGCGCCACATGGACAGCCAGCAGATCCCCTCCCGACGCCCGGCTGGCGATCCGCACCGCACGGCGGATCAGCGTCTCGCCCTCAGGCCCCCCGGTCAGCGCCACCACGACCCGTTCCCGGGTCTCCCACACGCCCCCTATCGCGTGCTCACTGCGATAGCGCTGCAGCATCTCGTCCACCCGGCCCGCCACCCACAGCAGTGCCAGCTCCCGCAGCGCCGTCAGGTTGCCCACCCGGAAGTAGTGCGACAGCGCCGCGTCGACCTTGTCCGGGGCGTAGATGTTGCCGTGTGCCATGCGCCGGCGCAGCGCCTCGGCCGGCATGTCGACCAGTTCGATCTGGTCGGCGCGGCGCACCACCTCGTCGGGGACGGTCTCGCGCTGCGGAACCCCGGTGATCTTCTCGACGACGTCGTTGAGGGACTCCAGATGCTGGACATTGACCGTGGTGACCACGTCGATGCCCGCCGCCAGCAACTCCTCGACATCCTGCCAGCGCTTCGCGTGCCGGCCGCCGGGCACATTGGTATGCGCGAGCTCGTCCACGAGCGCGACCGCGGGGCGCCGGGCGATGACCGCGTCGAGGTCCATCTCCTGAAAGTCGCTGCCTCGGTACCGTCGCCCGGCCCTTGGCACGGCCTCCAAGCCCTCCAGCATCAGCTCGGTGCGCCGGCGGCCGTGGCACTCGGCATAGGCCACGACCACATCGGTACCGCGTTCGGAACGCCGCCGGCCCTCGTCCAGCATCCGGTACGTCTTGCCGACGCCCGGCGCCGCCCCGAGAAAGACCTTCAGCCTGCCGGGCCTGCCACCCGACGGCCTACCGTCGGCGATGTGCCACGCCACCGGTACCCTCCTTGCCTGGGCGGCGCCACCGCCCAGCCGCGCGAGGGGGAGCTCGCACAGTCGGGCAGTGCGCCGCATGCGGTGCATGCCGCGACCATCGTCACCGCCCCGGGGCCGAAGCGCGGGCAAGCCCGCGCAACGTTGACACATTCCTGATTCGCACACCGCCCACCTGCCCGAAGCCCGCCGACCAGGTGCCTGTCCGAAGATCGCGGCCCTGCCCGGCCTCGACGCGGCCGGCCCGCGGACCGTCGGCACCGCAGACCGTCCCGGCCCGACTCAGGCGGTCTTCACCGGACGGGACAGGGCGTCCACCGCCGCGCCGACCTGGTCGACCAAGGTCACCGCGACGACCAGTGCCTCCCGGGAGGGCACGCTGCCAGGCATGGGGTCGAGCAGGAACCTGCCGACGTACCTGCCGGTGCCGAACAGCCGCACCTCCACCTCCTGCGCCGGCATACCCAGCTGGTCGGTGGCCCAGATCCTGCGCCGCTGGCCGGAGCGCCCGATGGTGATGGAGCCGTCCTGCTCAAGGCGCGGCGGGTGGCCCAGCAGCGAGCCGTACTCGAAGCGGCAGCCGCGCAGTCCGAGGAGATCGGTCAGCTGATCCCTGACGTGGTCGACGATCACGGGTACGGAGTTGGCGGAGCGGGCCAGAAGCGCGGTGTCGTGGATCCGTGCCAGGTAGCCGGCGTCGGTGACGGCGGTGATCTCGAAGCGACGGGCGCGGGCCGCCAGCTGGGAGACCGCGAGTCCGACCGCCAGCAGCAGCACAGCTGTGGTGATGTCGGAGGAGTCGCTGATGGTGAACCGCTCGTAGGGGCGGGTGAAGAAGAAGTCGAACCAGGCGGCGGCGCTCACCGCGGCAACCGCCCCCGCCATCCGGTGTCCCAGCACGCCCACCGCGACCACTGCGACGACCAGCAGCAGGGCCACATTGGTGTTCGCCACGTGCCCGCGCAGCGGCAGCAGTATGGCGCTCACGGCGAGCGGCACCAGCCCCGCGACGACCAGTGAGACCGGACCCCACATCACATGACGGCGCATCATGGACCTCCTCACCCAAAGGTCCGGCAGGCACAGCTGCCAACACAACCGAAACGCCACGACATTAACGCGGCCCTTGCACCCGCCCGTGCGGCACGGACCGCCACCGCCCGACGCGCCACCGGATGCGGTGATCCGAGAAGCGGTCCGTGGGCCCGGCCGGCTCCCACACCACGGGCCATGGAACTTTCGCGACGAGCGGCGAACCCACGCTCTGTGAGGCGCCTTACCTCGGACGCGTCGCCTCCCCGACCGAGCGGCCCGTCCCGCCACGTCCAGCTGCCGGGAGCCTCAGGACAGTGGTGAGACCTCCACCGGCCGTCTCGTCCTGCCGCAGTTCGGCGCCGATCGCCTGGGCGAGATCCGCACTCACGCGCAGCACCAGGCTTCCCGCTCCCCGATCGGCATCCGGCCGCGGCACGGCGGATCCATGATCGACGAACGAGAGATCCACGAGGCCATCCGCTACGACCGCCTCCGCACGCGGGGGCGCCTCAGGTGGGCTACGCCGCAGGGCCTGCGCTGCCAGATCGGTCACCAAGCGGGTCAGCAGTGCCGCGTCGGCGATGACGTCGGGCAAATCCTCCGGCAGCCGCACGGTCAGGGCGTGACCGCCTGCCCCGAGGTCACCCAGGGCGACGGCCAGTACCTCGTCCAGGTCGACCGGGCGCAGGAAGACCTCCAGGGTGCCGGTGTGAAGCCGGCTGACGTCCACCAGGTCACCCACCAGCGCCCCCATCCGGTCGACGGCCGCCTCGGCCGCCTGGCACACACTGTCGTACTCATCGGGCGTACGAGACTGCCGGTGGTCCCGCAACCCCTCCAGACAGCCCCGGGCGGTGGCCAGCTCCGCGGTCAGATCGGCACCGGCCGCCTGCAGCAGTTGCGCGCGGTGCCGGTCCACCGCCAGCCGTTCATCTGCCTGCGCGGTCCGCTGCCGCTGCCGGTAGCCCTGCCAGCCGGCGGCGATCTGCGCCGCGCAGCCCCGCAGCACCCGCCGGTCACCCGCATCCAGC
>JBEHXI010000003.1:0-77767 GCA_048498775.1 Actinomycetota bacterium
TCCAGGGCATCACCGATCTGATCACCACACCGGGCCTGATCAACCTGGACTTCGCCGACGTCAAGTCCGTGATGTCCGAGGCAGGGTCGGCGCTGATGGGCATCGGGTCGGCGCGCGGCGACGACCGCGCGGTCGCCGCGGCCGAGATGGCGATCTCCTCCCCGCTGCTGGAGGCGTCCATCGACGGCGCCCGCGGCGTCCTGCTGTCCATCTCCGGCGGCTCCGACCTCGGCCTGTTCGAGATCAACGAGTCGGCCCAGCTGGTCAGCGAGGCGGCCCACCCCGAGGCCAACATCATCTTCGGCGCGGTCATCGACGACGCGCTCGGCGACGAGGTGCGGGTCACCGTCATCGCCGCCGGCTTCGACGGCGGCCAGCCGCCCGCGAGGAACCGCGACAAGGTGCTCGGCTCGTACGCCCGCGAGGAGGCCTCCGCGGCCACGCCGCCGCCCGCCGCCCCCCGGGTCGGCAGCCAGGCCGGCGAATCGCCCCGGCCGGCCTTCGGCGGCCTGGGCAGCCTGCCGCCGCGCGAGGAGGAGCCGGAGCCGGTCGTCGCCGAGGCCCCGCCGGCGCCCATCGCGCCGCCCCAGGTCCCGCCGGCCCGGCCGTTCCCGGACAGCCAGGCCGAGGAGCTGGACGTCCCGGACTTCCTCAAGTAGGACCTGGCTCCGTGATAGGACAGCGGTACAGCGTGGGCGGCGCCCACTTCGCGTTCACCGACCGGTGGGGCGGAGTGAGCGCCGCTCCGTATGAGGAGCTCAACCTGGGCGGCGCGGTCGGCGACGACCCGGCCGCCGTGCGGGCCAACCGGGAGACCGCGGCGCGCTCGCTGGGCGTGGACCCGTCGTCGGTCGTCTGGATGAACCAGGTGCACGGCGCCGAGGTGGCCCACGCCGTCGCCCCGTGGAGTGGAAACGAGGTCCCGCCGGTTGACGCGGTGGTCACCGACCGGCCGGGCCTGGCGCTCGCGGTGCTGACCGCGGACTGCGTGCCGGTGCTGCTGGCCGACCCGGTGGCCCGGGTGGCCGCGGCGGTGCACGCCGGGCGGCCCGGGCTGGTCGCCGGGGTCGTCCCGGCGGCCGTGGCGGAGATGGAGCGGCTCGGGGCCTCGGCGGCGCGGATTCACGCGGTGACCGGCCCCTCGGTCTGCGGCCGGTGCTACGAGGTGCCCGGCGAGATGCGAGAGCGGGTCGCCGCGGCGGTGCCCGAGGCCCGCTCGACCACCAGCTGGGGCACGCCCTCGGTGGACGTCGCCGGCGGGGTGGCCGCCCAGCTCACCGCGCTCGGGGTGCGGGCGGTCGAGCGGTCGGCGGTGTGCACCCTGGAGTCGAAGGACCACTTCTCGTACCGGCGGGACCGGGTCACCGGGCGGCTCGCCGGATATGTCTGGTTGGACGGCAGTTGAACGACGCGAAGGCGGACAGAAGGGCTGAACTCGCCCGCAACCTGGCCCGGGTCGAGGAGCGGATCGCCGCCGCCTGCCGGGCGGCGGGCCGGGCCCGCGAGGAGGTCACCCTGATCGTGGTGACCAAGACCTACCCGGCCGATGATGTGATCTTGCTCGCGGAACTCGGGGTGCGGCAGGTCGCCGAGAACCGCGATCAGGAGGCCGCGCCGAAGGCCGCCGCGTGCGCGGAGCTGGATCTTCAGTGGCACTTCGTGGGCCAGTTGCAGACCAATAAAGTTCGATCCGTGGTGCGTTATGCCGATTTCGTGCACTCTGTCGATCGGCTGCGGCTGGTGACGGCGCT
This sequence comes from Actinomycetota bacterium, assembly GCA_048498775.1. Classification (GTDB taxonomy): domain Bacteria; phylum Actinomycetota; class Actinomycetes; order Streptomycetales; family Streptomycetaceae; genus JBEHXI01. The sequence goes on from JBEHXI010000003.1 coordinate 1,752, forward strand.
GTCCGACGCCGCCGTCCGGGCCGGGCGGGAGATCGGCTGCCTGGTCCAGGTGGCCCTGGACGCCCCGTCCGGAGCGGTCGGCAGCCGCGGCGGCGCCGCCCCGGAGGACGTGGCCGCGCTGGCCGACGCGGTGGCCGCCGCCCCCGGTCTGCGGATCAACGGGCTGATGACCGTCGCCCCACTGGAGGGTGAGTTTGCCGGGCGGCCCCGTGAGGCATTCAACCGGCTGATGGATATCGCGTCTGCCCTACGCACGGCTCATCCGGCTGCAACCATGGTCTCGGCAGGGATGAGCTCGGACCTGGAGGACGCCATCGCCGCCGGTGCGACACATGTACGCGTCGGTACGGCGGTACTCGGAGTCCGTCCCGGGCTCCGGTAACGTCACCAAACAAGTCGGACCACAGCAGAAAATATGGTCATGCTCCGTCAGGTCGCGGAGCTGGCCCAGTGGATCACCCGGACCTGGTGACGGAGCCGATCCACCACAGAGCGGAGGACGCAGAGCATGGCCGGCGCGATGCGCAAGATGGCGGTCTACCTCGGCCTCGTGGAGGACGATGGGTACGACGGCCCGGGGTTCGACCCCGACGACGAGTTCGAGCCCGAGCCGGAACCCGATCGGGGCCGCCGTCAACACCAGCAGCCACAGCCGATCCCGGAAGAGCCGGCGCGTGTCGTGCACGCCCCAGCGCCCCGGGAACCGCGGATCGCGCCAGTGGCATCCATCACACCCGAACGCCGCACCCTGGAGAAGAACGCACCGGTGATCATGCCCAAGGTCGTGTCGGAGCGAGAGCCTTATCGGATTACTACGCTCCACCCCCGGACGTACAACGAAGCCCGTACGATCGGGGAACACTTCCGGGAGAGCACCCCGGTGATCATGAACCTGACGGAGATGGACGACACCGACGCCAAGCGTCTGGTCGACTTCGCCGCCGGTCTGGTCTTCGGTCTGCACGGCAGTATTGAGAGGGTGACGCAGAAGGTGTTCCTGCTGTCTCCTGCTAACGTCGATGTCACGGCGGAGGACAAGGCCCGGATCGCCGAGGGCGGGTTCTTCAACCAGAGCTGAAGACGAGCGAGAAACAGCATGCGGTACCGGACCGAGAGGACCGGCGGAGACCAGGGGAGAGGGAAGCGCGATGAGCGTCGCACGGCAGGTGCTCTACATCGCCTTGTACTGCTTCCTGATTGTCCTGATCTTCCGACTGGTGATGGAATACGTCTTCCAGTTCGCCCGCTCGTGGCATCCTGGCAAGGCGATGGTGGTCGTCCTGGAGGCCACCTACACTGTCACCGATCCGCCACTCAAGCTTCTGCGGCGTTTCATCCCGCCGCTGCGTCTCGGGGGCGTGGCGCTCGACCTGTCCTTCTTCGTACTGATGATCATCGTCTACATCCTGATCTCCGTCGTGGCCAGGCTGTGAACGATACGGTCTTGCCGATTGCCGACGATCACGTTGAGGTGAAGAGATGCCGCTGACCCCCGAGGACGTTCGTAACAAGCAGTTCACGACCGTCCGCCTCCGAGAAGGCTATGACGAGGATGAGGTCGACGCCTTCCTCGACGAGGTCGAAGCCGAGCTGACCAGGCTCCTGCGCGAGAACGAGGACCTGCGCGCGAAACTCGCCGCGGCCACGCGGGCCGCGGCGCAGAACCAGCAGCAGGGCATGCGCAAGCCGGAGCCGCAGGACAGGCAGGGGGCACCCGTGCCCGCCGCCATATCGGGTCCGCAGCCGGTGCCGCCCCAGCAGCAGATGGGCCCGCCCCAACTCGGAGGCGCACCGCAGCTGCCAGCAGGTCCCAGCAGCCAGCACGGGCCGCAGGGACAGATGGGTCCGGGTCCGATGGGCCAGGGTCCGATGGGCCAGGGCCCCATGGGTCCGGGTCCGATGGGGCAGCACCCGATGCAGCAGCAGCCCCACCACCCCATGCAGCAGCAGCACCCGATGCAGCAGCAGGGGCCCGGCGGCGACAGCGCGGCCCGCGTGCTCTCGCTCGCCCAGCAGACCGCGGACCAGGCGATCGCCGAGGCCCGTGCCGAGGCCAACAAGATCGTCGGCGAGGCCCGCAGCCGCGCCGAGGGTCTGGAGCGGGACGCCCGCGCCAAGGCCGACGCCCTGGAGCGGGACGCGCAGGAGAAGCACCGCGTGGCGATGGGCTCCCTGGAGTCCGCGCGCGCCACGCTGGAGCGCAAGGTCGAGGACCTGCGCGGCTTCGAGCGCGAGTACCGCACGCGGCTGAAGTCGTACCTGGAGAGCCAGCTGCGCCAGCTGGAGAACCAGGCGGACGACTCGCTCGCCCCGCCGCGGGCCACCGCGGCGCCCTCGCTGCCCTCGCCCTCCCCGGGCGGCTCGTTCGGCGGCGGCATGGCCACGGCCGGCGCGGGCATGGGGCACACCTCGGGCGGCAACCAGTCCTACGGCGGCCAGCCGATGGGCGGCCACCCCGGCGGCGGCCAGACGTACGGCGGGCAGCAGCAGATGTCCCCGGCGATGACGCAGCCGATGGCACCGGTACGCCCGCAGGGCCCGCAGCCCCTCCAGCAGGCGCCCACCCCGATGCGTGGGTTCCTGATCGACGAGGACGACAACTGACGGGCCCGGGGCAGGCGGTCACCGCCTCGCGTCGGCACTGAGCACCACGGCCAGGGGCCGGGTTCCGGAATCTCCGGAACCCGGCCCCTGGCCGTCTGTCATTCCCCCGTTGCCATTCCCCCGTGCGGTGCGGCCGGGGCCGGGCGGCGCTCCGGCCGCCCGGCCCCACCCGTCACGCCTCCGTCTTCCGCAACCGGAAGACCAGGCCCAGCGCCTCGTCACGGAACGGCTCGCCGTAGGAGCCGTCGGCCGCGCCGCGGGCGAAGTCCACGGCCAGCACCTCGTCGGCGATCAGCGCCGAGTGCTCGGCGAGCGCCTCCGCGGTCTCGCCGGACTCCGACTCCCAGCGCACCGCGATCCGGTCGGCCACGTCCAGGCCGGAGTTCTTGCGGGCCTCCTGGATCAGGCGGATCGCGTCCCGGGCCAGTCCGGCGCGGCGCAGCTCCGGGGTGATCTCCAGATCGAGGGCGACCGTCGCGCCGGAGTCCGAGGCCACCGACCAGCCCTCGCGCGGAGTTTCGGTGATGATGACCTCGTCGGGGGCCAGGGCCACCGTCTCGCCGTCCACCTCCACCGACGCGGTGCCCTCCCGCAGCGCCAGCGACAGCGCCGCCGCGTCCGCCGCCGCGATCGCCTTGGCCACCGCCTGGGTGCCCTTGCCGAACCGCTTGCCCAGCGCCCGGAAGTTGCCCTTGGCGGTGGTGTCCACCAGCGAGCCGCCCACCTCGGACAGCGACGCCAGGGCGCTGACGTTCAGCTCCTCGGCGATCTGGGCGCGCAGCTCCTCGCCGAGCGACTCGAAGCCCGCCGCGGCGACCAGCGCGCGCGACAGCGGCTGGCGGGTCTTGACGCCGGACTCGGCGCGGGTCGCCCGGCCGAGCTCCACCAGGCGGCGCACCAGCTGCATCTGCTCCGACAGCGCCGGGTCCGCCGGGTACGCGCCGGCGGCGGGCCACTCGGCCAGGTGCACCGACTCCGGCGCCCCCGGGGTGACGGGCACGACCAGGTCCTGCCAGACCCGCTCGGTGATGAACGGCACCAGCGGCGCCATCAGCCGGGTCACGGTCTCCAGGACGTCGTGCAGGGTGCGCAGCGCGGCCGGGTCGCCCTGCCAGAAGCGGCGGCGGGAGCGGCGGACGTACCAGTTGGACAGGTCGTCCACGAAGCCGGACAGCGCCCGGCCGGCGCGCTGGGTGTCGTACGACTCCAGGGCGTCGGTGACGGTGCCGACCAGGGTCCCCAGCTCGCCCAGGAGCCAGCGGTCCAGCAGCGGGCGGTCGGCCGGGGCCGGGTCCGCCGCGGAGGGCGCCCAGCCCGCGGTGCGGGCGTACAGGGCCTGGAAGGCCACGGTGTTCCAGTAGGTGAGCAGGACCTTGCGGACCACCTCCTGGATGGTGCCGTGGCCGACCCGGCGGGCCGCCCACGGCGAGCCGCCGGCCGCCATGAACCAGCGCACCGCGTCCGCGCCGTGCTGGTCCATCAGCGGCAGCGGCTGGAGGATGTTGCCCAGGTGCTTGGACATCTTCCGGCCGTCCTCGGCGAGGATGTGGCCCAGGCACACCACGTTCTCGTAGGCGGACCGGTCGAAGACCAGGGTGCCGACGGCCATCAGCGTGTAGAACCAGCCGCGGGTCTGGTCGATGGCCTCGCAGATGAACTGCGCGGGGTAGGTCCGCTCGAACAGCTCCTTGTTGCGGTACGGGTAGCCCCACTGCGCGAACGGCATGGAACCGGAGTCGTACCAGGCGTCGATCACCTCGGGGACGCGCTCGGCGGTCAGCGAGCAGCCCTCCGCGGTGCAGCCGAAGCGCACCTCGTCGATGTACGGGCGGTGCGGGTCCAGGCCGCTGTGGTCGGCTCCGGTCAGCTCGCTGAGCTCGGCGAGGGAGCCCACGCAGGTCAGGTGGCCCTCCGCGCAGCGCCAGATGGGCAGCGGGGTGCCCCAGTAGCGGTTGCGGGACAGCGCCCAGTCGATGTTGTTGTTGAGCCAGTCGCCGTAGCGGCCGTGCTTGACCGCCTCCGGGTGCCAGGTGGTCCGCTCGTTCTCCCGCAGCAGGGCGTCCTTGATCTGGGTGGTGCGGATGTACCAGGACGGCTGGGCGTAGTAGAGCAGCGCGGTGTGGCAGCGCCAGCAGTGCGGGTAGCTGTGCTCGTACGGCAGGTGCCGGAAGAGCAGACCGCGGGCCTGGAGGTCGGCCACCAGCGCCTCGTCGGCCTTCTTGAAGAACTGCCCGCCGACCAGGTCGAGGCCCTCCTCGAAGGTGCCGTCCGGGCGCACCGGGTTGACCACCGGCAGGCCGTAGGCGCGGCAGGTCCGCAGGTCGTCCTCACCGAAGGCGGGGGACTGGTGGACCAGGCCGGTGCCGTCCTCGGTGGTGACGTACTCGGCGTTGACGACGTAGTGGGCGTCGGGGACGTCGACGAGGGCGAAGGGGCGCTGGTAGGTCCAGCGCTCCATCTCCCGGCCGGTGAACGACTGCCCGGTGAGGGTCCAGCCCTCGCCGAGCGCCTTGGCGACCAGCGGCTCGGCGACGACCAGCTTCTCGGCGCCGTCGGTGGCGACGACGTACACCACGTCGGGGTGGGCGGCCACGGCGGTGTTGGAGACCAGGGTCCACGGGGTCGTCGTCCACACCAGGAGCGCCGCCTCGCCCGCCAGCGGCCCGGAGGTCAGCGGGAAGCGGACGAAGACCGAGGGGTCGACGACCGTCTCGTAGCCCTGGGCCAGCTCGTGGTCGGACAGCCCGGTGCCGCAGCGCGGGCACCAGGGGGCGACCCGGTGGTCCTGGACGAGCAGGCCCTTGGAGAAGATCTCCTTCAGCGACCACCACACCGACTCGACGTACTCCGGGTCCATGGTCCGGTAGGCGTCGTCGAGGTCCACCCAGTAGCCCATGCGGCGGGTCAGCTCGGCGAAGGCGTCGGTGTGGCGGGTGACCGACTCGCGGCACTTCGCGTTGAACTCGGCGATGCCGTACCGCTCGATGTCCTGCTTGCCGGAGAAGCCCAGCTCCTTCTCCACCGCGAGCTCCACCGGCAGGCCGTGGCAGTCCCAGCCGGCCTTGCGGGTCACGTGGTGGCCCTGCATGGTCTTGAAGCGGGGGAAGACGTCCTTGAAGACCCGCGCCTCGATGTGGTGGGCCCCGGGCATGCCGTTGGCGGTGGGCGGGCCCTCGTAGAACACCCACTCGGGCCGGCCCGCGGTCTGCTCCAGGGAGCGGGCGAAGACCTTGTTCTCCTGCCAGAACGCGAGCACCTCGTGCTCCAGCGCGGGCAGGTCGACCTGGGCGGGGACCTGGCGGTACTGCGGCGTCATCGGATCGTCCTCCGGCGGGACACGTCTGTCACGTCTTCCGTCGAAGGGACGAGAGCACACGGCTCCCGCGGTACCACCCTCCTTGACCGCGGAACGCTGTGCCGTCCACGGCCCCCTCACTTGGGGCGCGATGCCGGTTCTACCGGTCCGGGGCACCGCGGCGCCCAGGACGTTCTTCCGGCGGCTCCGGGGTGATCTTCACACCGCGCACACCCCCGGGCTCGCACCGTCCCCGGGTCGCTCATGGCTGCGTGCGGCGCTACTCGTCCCCATCCACGCCTTTCGCTGGGCCCCAGTGTACGGCGGTTCCGCGGTGGGCTCCTCCGCATTCCGGGGCGCGGGCGGACCGCCGGCGGTGCGCCGGGCGCGGGACCGGAGCGCGGGGGTGATCCGGATGGCCGCCTTCGCCCGCGGCGCTCCGCCGCTGTACGGGGCCTACCGGGGCGTATCGGATTACCGGCGGCGGAGCTGGGCACAACGGATGCAGAGTCCTGCCTGCCGAGCGGGCGGGCGGGCACTTCGGGCGGCGTGCCTCCGTTGCTGTGGACGTGGAGTCGATTTATCGTTCCGGAGCGATTTGCGAACAAGATCACAATATCCGAAGGGGCCGCGTCCATGGTGGTGAAGAAGACCGCCGGCAAGGCGTCGCGGCAGGCACGCGAGACGCCTGCCGGGGCGAGAGGGCGGTCGTCCGCCGCCAGGGGTTCCGAACCGGCCAGGTCCACCGGCCGGGCCGCCACCGGACGCACGGCATCCGCGAGCAAACCCGCGGGTAGAAAGGCTCCGGCGGGGAAGGAGACGGCAGCGCCGCAGAAGGCGGCGCGCACCCGGGCGCCACGCGACACGGCGCCCGGCGAGCCCACCCGCCCGGCACGGACCGCCCGGGCCGCCAAGGCCGCCAGGCCCGCGACGACGGCCAAGGACGTCAAGGCCCCCAAGGACGCCAAGGCCCCCAAGGACGCCAAGGCCGCCAAGGGCGCCAAGGGCTCCGAGGCCGCCGAGCCCTCCGAGGCGACGGCCGCGGGCGGGACCGCCGCGCGCCGGACGGCGGCCGCGCGATCGTCGGTGACCGGACGGCCGGCCGCCGCGGCGCGCACGGCCGCCGGGCAGTCGGCGGGCCGCGGACCGGCCACGGCCGGCCCGGAGGGCACCACCCCCACGAAGGCGTCGGCCGCCCGCAAGGAGGCGGCCGCGAGGAAGAAGACGGGAGCCAAGCCGGTGGTTGCGAAGAAGACGGCGGCCAAGACGGCCGGCCATGAGGCGTCCGCGCTCCCCTCGGCCCGCGCAGCCGCGGAGCCGATCGACCCGGCGTCGCCCGAGAGCCTGGCGGTCCGGCCGGGTGAGGAACCCTGGACCCCGGAGGAGGTCGAGGAGGCCCGCAGCGAGCTGTACGCGGAGGTGGACCGGCTCAGAGGGGAGATCGCCGCGGCCGAGGAGGCGATCTCCGGGCTGATGCGGGACTCCGGCGACGGCGCCGGGGACGACCAGGCCGACGTCGGCACCAAGAACATCTCCCGCGAGCACGAGATGGCCCTGGCCGAGAACGCCCGCGAGATGCTGCGGCAGACCGAGCACGCCATCGAGCGCCTCGGCAACGGCACCTACGGCCTGTGCGAGATGTGCGGCGAGCCCATCGGGAAGGCCCGGATGCTGGCCTTCCCCCGGGCCACCCTGTGCGTGGAGGACAAGCAGCGGCAGGAACGCCGCTGACCGGTCGCGACCCGGTGCCGTACTCTCGTCCTCGTCGGGCGTGGCCCGGCGAGAGACTCAAGGCTGAGGGACTCACGTGGAGAAGGCGGAGCGCACCATCGGTACGCCAGAATTCGAGCAGGCGGCGGACGGGCCGGCCGAGGGACACGCACCCGCCGCCCCGCCCGCCGAGGCGGCGCGGCCGGACGGCGCCCAGGCCGTACCCGCCGCGCGGGGCGGGCGCCGGATCGCCGCGCTGCTGGTGGTGGCGGCGCTCGCCTACGGTCTGGACCTGGTCAGCAAGACGCTGGTGGTCCAGCACCTGGAGAACCAGCCGCCCATCCAGGTGGTGGGCTCGTGGCTGCAACTGGAGGCGGTGCGCAACTCCGGCGCCGCCTTCGGCATCGGCCAGGCCTACACCGTCGTCTTCACGCTGATCGCGCTCACCGTGATCGCGGTGATCGCCCGGCTGGCCCGCAAGCTGTACAGCCTGCCGTGGGCGTTCGCGCTCGGGCTGCTGCTCGGCGGCGCGCTCGGCAACCTCACCGACCGGATCTTCCGCACCCCGGGGATCTTCCGCGGCGAGGTGGTGGACTTCATCGCGCCCGCGCACTTCGCGGTCTTCAACCTCGCCGACTCCGCGATCGTCTGCGGCGGCATCCTGATCGTCCTGCTGTCCTTCCGGGGACTGGATCCGGACGGCAGCGTCCACCGGGACTGACGGGTACGGGACCGGCGGGGTGCCGCCGTCCGGCATACTCGATCAGGTGAGCACCCTTCCCGAGATCCGCACCCTGCCCGTACCGGACGGCCTGGAGGGCGAGCGACTGGACGCCGCGCTGGCCAGGCTGTTCGGCTTCTCCCGCACGAAGGCGGCCGAGCTGGCCGCGGAGGGCAAGGTGCGCGTCGACGGCACGGCGGCGGGCAAGTCCGACCGGGTGCACGGCGGTGCCTGGCTTGAGGTCGAGATGCCGGTGCCGGCGGCCCCGGTGCAGGTGGTCGCCGAGCCCGTCGAGGGCATGGTGATCGTCCACGACGACGACGACCTGGTGGTGGTCGACAAGCCGGTGGGCGTGGCCGCCCACCCCAGCCCCGGCTGGACCGGCCCCACCGTCATCGGCGGGCTGGCCGCCGCCGGCTACCGCATCGCCACCTCGGGCGCCGCCGAGCGCCAGGGCATCGTGCACCGGCTGGACGTGGGCACCTCCGGGCTGATGGTGGTCGCCAAGTCCGAGTACGCCTACTCCTCGCTGAAGGGGCAGTTTCGCGAGCGAACCGTCGACAAGCGGTACCACGCCCTCGTCCAGGGGCACCCCGACCCGCTCAGCGGCACCATCGACGCCCCCATCGGCCGCCACCCCACCCATGACTACAAGTGGGCGGTGGTCGCGGACGGCAAGCCCAGCGTCACCCACTACGACCTGATCGAGGCGTTCCGCGCCGCCAGCCTCCTGGACATCAAGCTGGAGACCGGGCGCACCCACCAGATCCGGGTCCACATGGCCGCCCACCGCCACCCCTGCGTCGGCGACCTGACCTACGGCGCCGACCCCACACTGGCCCGGCGGTTGCGGCTCACCCGGCAGTGGCTGCACGCGGTGCGGCTGGGCTTCGAACACCCGGCGGACGGCCGCTGGGTGGAGTTCGCCAGCGCCTATCCGGAGGACCTGCAGTACGCCCTGGACACGGTCCGGGCGGACAGCGCCTGACCGCCTGACCGGAGGGGTCGGCCTACCTCACGCGTGGTGGGGCGGGGCGGCGCCCGGGCCGGGGCCGATCTGGTCGGGGCTGGGCCGGGGCTGCTCGCCGCGGTCCGGCGCGGCGGACAGGCCGGGCCCCAGCGCGGTGTTGATCCGCGGCAGCGCGTAGGGGTGCTCGCGGCGCAGCCAGTCGATCAGCCGCTCGCGGACGGTGCAGCGCAGCGTCCAGATGTCGCCGGCGTCCTTGGCGGTGACCAGGGCGCGGACCTGGATGGTGGTCGGGGTGGTGTCGGTGACCACCAGGCCCCAGGCGCGCCCGTCCCACTCGTCGCACTCCTTCAGCTCCCGGTACAGCTGCTCGCGCATCAGGTCGACGGGCGTGGAGTGGTCGAGGTGGAAGAAGACGGTGCCGGTCATCTGGGCGCTGCCGCGCGTCCAGTTCTCGAAGGGCCGGCTGGTGAAGTACGACACCGGCATGGTGATGCGCCGCTCGTCCCAGGTGCTGACGACCAGGTAGGTGAGGGTGATCTCCTCGACGGTGCCCCACTCGCCCTCCACCACCACGTTGTCGCCGATGCGCACCATGTCGCCGAACGCGATCTGCAGTCCGGCGAAGATGTTGCCCAGCGTGGACTGCGCGGCGATACCGGCGACGGCGGCGATCACCCCGGCCGAGGCGAGCACCGAGGTGCCCACCGCGCGCATGTGGGGGAACTGCATGAGCATCACCGCGGCGGCGATCACCCCCACCGCGGCCGTCACGATCCGCTGGATCAGCGTCACCTGGGTGCGCACCCGGCGCACCCGGGCGGCGTCGTGCGAGGCCGAGGCGTAACGGGCGTACCCGGTCTGCACGATGGCCACGGCGACCCGCACGGTCAGCCAGGCCAGGGCCATGATGAGCACCAGGGTCAGGACGAGGGTGATGAGGGCCTCATGGCCCCGCCCGACGCGGGCGTATCCGTAACTGCCCAGCAGCAGCCCGGTGCAGAGCACCACCTGCAGCGGTATGCGGCAGCGGCGCAGCAGGTGCCACAGCGGCGTCTCGGGGTGGCGCGCGTCGATGTGCTGGAGGAACTTGTCGGAGGCCCAGCCGACCAGCACCGTCGCGGCGATCGCGCTTCCGGCCACGGTCAGCGGCCGCAGCACGGACGCCGGATGCACCGCGGACTGCTGGACGGCTGCGGCTGCGGATACAGTCTCGAAGGTAACTGGCACGATGGGGCTTGTACCCGACCGCACCGTTTGAAAAGGCTTGCTTCGTGGCCGACGCTGAGACGATCGTCATGTTCCACTCCGTCTACGGGCTGAGACCCGCTGTCCACCAGGCGGCGGAGCGGCTGCGAGCCGCAGGTCACGAGGTCGTCACCCCGGACCTGTTCGAGGGCCGTACCTTCGGGTCCGTCGAGGACGGCATGGAGTTCACGGAGGGGGTCGGCCGCGACGAACTGCTGCGGCGGGCGATCAGCCACGCGGCACCTTTGTCCGAAAAGGGCGTGGTCTATTCGGGTTTCTCGCTGGGTGCGTCAATTGCCCAGAATCTCGCGCTCGGTGACGAGCGGGCGCGCGGACTGCTCCTGCTGCACGGCACGTCGGACATCGCCGACGACGCCTCGACCACGCTGGCCGTGCAACTGCACGTCGCCGAGCCGGACCCGTTCGAGCCCGACGACTGGCTGAACGCCTGGTACCTGCGGATGCGGCGGGCCGGGGCCGACGTCGAGGTGCACCGCTACCGCGGCGCCGGCCACGTCTACACCGACCCCGAACTGCCCGACTGGGACGAGGAGGCCGCGGAGCGCACCTGGTCCACGGCCCTGTCCTTCCTGGCCGAGCTGTAGGGCCCGGGCGGGCGCGGCAGCCCCGCGCCCGCCCGCTGCTCCTGCTCCGGCCAGGTCCGGACCGCTACTTCGAGGCGCTACTTCGAGGCGCCGATCTGCTGCTTGATCGAGGCCATCAGCTGCTCCGCCGGCATGATGCCGGTGTTGGTGACCACGTTGACCGTCTTGCCGTCCAGCTTGGCGGTCGGAGTGCCCGTCACACCGCTGGTGTTGAACGAGTCCGACATCTTCTGCGCCCAGGTGTCGTACGTCCCGTCCTTCACCGCCTTCTGGAAGGCGGCGTTCCCCTTCAGCGCCGGAACCGTGTCGGCGATCTTCAGCAGGTAGCTGGTGTCGCTGAACTTGTCGGTCTTCTCGTCCGGGTGGTACGCGGCCGAGTACATCGCGGTGTGGAACGTGATGAACGCGTCCGGGCTGACGTTCAGCGCCGCCCCCAGGGCGCTGAGGGCGTGCACCGACCCGGTGCCGCCGAGGTTGCCGTCCAGGAACGTGCCGAAGGTGTACTGGATCTTGTACGTGCCGTCGGCGACGCCCTTGAGCACGTCCTGGCCGTCCTTCTGCTCGAACTCCGCGCAGATCGGGCAGCGCGGGTCCTCGTAGAGGTGCAGGGTGTGCTTGGCGCTCGCGTTCCCGTAGATCACCGTGGTGCCGTCGGTGCCCGAGGCGCCGGCCGGGACCGCCAGCGGCGCGGTCTTGTTCGCGTTGGAGACGGCCACGGCGACGCCGCCGGCTATGCCCAGCACGACGACGACACCGCCGACCGCCAGCAGCTGGCGGCGCAGCTTGTCGCGCTTGGCCTGCTTCTCGCGCTCCACCTTCAGCCGCTCGCGGGCCGAGGTCTTGTTGTCCCAGCTGTTCTTCTTGCTCATGCTCGATCGCTCTCCGTCACAAAGAGGTGGGTACGGGGCTGTCCGGGGCGGCCGGACCGGAAAGGTGCGCCGGTCAGACGGCGGCGGGCAGCGGCGGACCGCGCCGGACGACGGAGTGGGACAGCAGCGGCAGGGCGGGCGCGGCGGGCCGTGGGGCGCGCCGGACGGACGGCACCCCGCGCCGGGGCGGCCGCCCGCCGAGCACCGCGACGGCGGCGGCCAGGAACAGCGGGCGGAAGGCCAGCGAGGCGGTCGCGCGCAGCAGCTGGTACAGCGCCGCCTCGCCGCGCCGCAGCCACCAGGAGGCGAGCAGGCCCACCGCGACGTGCGCGGCCAGCAGCAGCCACGGCAGGCCCGGGTCGACGGCCCGGGTGGCCGAGGCCAGCGGGGATCCCACCTTGCCGTCGCAGACCAGGTCGGCGCCGAAGGAGCGCAGCGGGCCGGTGACGGGCCCGCCCGCCGGGCCGTAGCAGGCGTGCTGGCCGGTGGTGAACAGCGTGTCGGCGGCCAGCTCCAGCGGCACCAGCAGGGCGGCGATCGCCCACAGGCCGCGCTCGCGGCCGGCCAGCGCGTAGGCGGCGGCGAAGACCGCGGCGCCCACCAGGGCGACGGTGGCCAGGGGCAGCGGCTGCCGGGAGAGCAGCACGTGGGAGGTGGAGGAGAGGGTGGTGCACAGCGCGGCGAACAGCGCCGCGCGCGCGGCGCGCAGCGGTGCTGTCCGGGTGGTCCCCTCCATGGGAGCAGAGTGTGCCACGTCCCCGCGTAGGAGTCGCCTAAAGGGCGGGCCAAGCACGCGATCAAGGGCGGGGGAGGGGCCGGGGACCGGTCCGGGAGCGGTTTCGGGAGCGGTTTCGGGAGGGTGGAGCGGAGGGGTCCGGTCCGCCGCGCCCGGCTGTCGGTGTCGCGGACTACCGTCGGGTTCGCGGACTAGACTTCCAGCCTCTCCACAGTGGTCCCAGGAGTCGGCACCGATCGACCGTGACCACATCGGCCATACCTGAACACCGGGGGTGTCCCGCACCGTGACCAAGACCTTCACGCACCTGCACGTCCACACCCAGTACTCGCTTCTGGACGGAGCGGCGCGCCTGAAGGACATGTTCAAGGCATGCCAGGAGATGGGCATGTCCCACATCGCCATGACCGACCATGGCAACCTCCACGGTGCGTACGACTTCTACCAGCAGGCGAAGGGCGCCGGGGTCACCCCGATCATCGGCATCGAGGCGTATGTCGCCCCCGAGTCGCGGCACAACAAGCGCAAGATCCAGTGGGGCCAGCCGCACCAGAAGCGCGACGACGTCTCCGGCTCCGGCGGCTACACCCACAAGACGATCTGGGCCCGCAACGCCACCGGCCTGCACAACCTCTTCCGCCTCTCCTCGGACGCGTACAAGGAGGGCTGGCTCCAGAAGTGGCCGCGGATGGACAAGGAGACCATCGCCAAGTGGTCCGACGGCCTGATGGCGTCCACCGGCTGCCCGTCCGGCGAGGTGCAGACCCGGCTGCGGCTCGGCCACTTCGACGAGGCGCTCAAGGCGGCCGCGGAGTACCAGGACATCTTCGGCAAGGAGCACTACTTCCTCGAGCTGATGGACCACGGCATCGAGATCGAGCGCCGGGTCCGCGACGGCCTGCTGGAGATCGGCAGGAAGCTGGGCATCCCGCCGATCGTCACCAACGACTCGCACTACACCTACGCGCACGAGGCCGACGCCCACGACGCCCTGCTGTGCATCCAGACCGGCAAGAACCTCTCCGACCCCGACCGCTTCAAGTTCGACGGCTCCGGCTACTACCTGAAGTCGGCCGAGGAGATGTACGCCATCGACTCCTCGGACGCCTGGCAGGAGGGCTGCCTCAACACCCTGCGGCTGGTCGCCGAGCAGGTGGACACCGCCGGCTGGTTCGAGAAGCGCGACCTGATGCCCCGCTTCGACGTGCCCGAGGGGTACACCGAGGTCACCTGGTTCCGCGAGGAGGTCAAGCGGGGCATGGCCCGCCGCTACCCGGGCGGCGTCCCCGAGGACCGGCAGAAGCTGGTCGAGTACGAGATGGACATCATCATCCAGATGGGGTTCCCCGGGTACTTCCTGGTGGTCGCGGACTTCATCATGTGGGCCAAGAACAACGGCATCGCGGTCGGCCCGGGCCGTGGCTCCGCGGCCGGTTCGATCGTCTCGTACGCCATGGGCATCACCGACCTCGACCCGATCGAGCACGGTCTGATCTTCGAGCGGTTCCTCAACCCCGAGCGCGTCTCCATGCCCGACGTCGACATCGACTTCGACGAGCGCAGGCGCGCCGAGGTGATCCGTTATGTGACGGAGAAGTACGGCGAGGACAAGGTCGCCATGATCGGCACCTACGGCACGATCAAGGCCAAGAACGCGATCAAGGACTCCGCCCGGGTGCTGGGCTACCCGTACGCGATGGGCGACCGGATCACCAAGGCCATGCCCGCCGACGTCCTCGGCAAGGGCATCCCGCTGTCCGGCATCACCGACTCCAGCCACCCGCGCTACAGCGAGGCGGCCGAGGTCCGGTCGATGTACGAGAACGAGGCGGACGTCAAGAAGGTGATCGACACGGCCCGGGGCGTCGAGGGCCTGGTGCGGCAGATGGGCGTCCACGCGGCCGGCGTGATCATGTCCAGCGAGCCGATCGTGGACCACGTCCCGGTCTGGGTCAGGCCCTCCGACGGGGTGACCATCACGCAGTGGGACTACCCGACCTGTGAGTCGCTCGGCCTGCTGAAGATGGACTTCCTGGGCCTGCGCAACCTCACGATCATGGACGACGCCGTCAAGCTGGTGAAGGCCAACAAGGGCGTCGACCTCGAACTGCTCTCGCTGCCGCTGGACGACCCCAAGACCTTCGAACTGCTCGGCCGCGGCGACACCCTCGGCGTCTTCCAGTTCGACGGCGGGCCGATGCGCTCCCTGCTGCGCATGATGAAGCCCGACAACTTCGAGGACATCTCCGCGGTCTCGGCGCTGTACCGGCCGGGCCCGATGGGCATGAACTCGCACATCAACTACGCGCTGCGCAAGAACGGCCAGCAGGAGATCACCCCGATCCACCCGGAGCTGGAGGAGCCTCTCAAGGAGGTCCTCGACATCACCTACGGCCTGATCGTCTACCAGGAGCAGGTGCAGAAGGCCGCCCAGGTGCTCGCGGGCTACTCGCTCGGCCAGGCGGACCTGCTCCGCCGCGCGATGGGCAAGAAGAAGAAGGAAGTCCTCGACGCCGAGTTCGTCAACTTCCAGAAGGGCGCCCGGGAGAAGGGGTACTCCGACGAGGCGATCCAGGCGGTGTGGGACGTGCTGGTCCCGTTCGCCGGCTACGCGTTCAACAAGGCGCACTCCTCCGCGTACGGCCTGGTCTCCTACTGGACCGCCTACCTGAAGGCGAACTACCCGGCCGAGTACATGGCGGCGCTGCTCACCTCGGTGCGCGACGACAAGGACAAGTCGGCGATCTACCTCAACGAGTGCCGCCGGATGGGCATCAGGGTGCTGCCGCCCAACGTCAACGAGTCGGACGCGAACTTCACCGCCCAGGGTGATGACGTGATCCTCTTCGGCCTGACCGCGGTGCGCAACGTCGGTCAGAACGTGGTCGACTCGATCATCCGGTGCCGCAAGGCGAAGGGGAAGTACACCTCGTTCCCGGACTTCCTGGACAAGGTGGAGGCGGTGGTCTGCAACAAGCGGACCGTGGAGTCGCTGATCAAGGCCGGCGCGTTCGACGAGATGGGCCACACCCGCAAGGGCCTCGTCGAGCAGTACGAGGCGATGATCGACAACGTGGTCCAGGTCAAGCGCAAGGAGGCCGAGGGCCAGTTCGACCTGTTCGGCGGGATGGGCGACGAGGACGGCGACGACACCCCGGGCTTCGGCCTGGACGTGGTCTTCTCCGACGTGGAGTGGGAGAAGTCCTATCTGCTCGCCCAGGAGCGCGAGATGCTCGGCCTCTACGTCTCCGACCACCCGCTGTTCGGCATCGAGCACGTCCTGGACGAGAAGGCCGACGCCGCGATCTCGGCGCTCAACGGCGGCGACTACGCCGACGGGTCGATCGTGACGATCGGCGGCATCATCTCCGGCCTCCAGCGCAAGATGACCAAGCAGGGCAACGCCTGGGCGATCGCCACCGTGGAGGACCTCGGCGGCTCGATCGACTGCATGTTCTTCCCCGCCACCTACCAGCTGGTCTCCACCCAGCTGGTGGAGGACGCGGTGGTGTTCGTCAAGGGGCGCCTGGACAAGCGGGAGGACGTCCCCCGGCTGGTCGCCATGGAGCTGATGGTCCCCGACCTGTCGGAGGCGTCCGCCAACGCGCCGGTGACGATCTCCATCCCCACCGTCAAGGTCACCCCGCCGCTGGTCGCCCGCCTGGGTGAGGTGCTGGACAGCCACCGGGGCAGCACCGAGGTGCGGGTACGCCTCCAGGGGGCGCGGAAGACCACCGTGCTGCGGCTCGACCGGCACCGCGTGGCCCCCGACCCGGCCCTCTTCGGCGACCTCAAGGCGCTGCTCGGGCCGTCCTGCCTGACCTCCGGCCAGTCCGCGTAGAAGGCGGGGCCCGGGGCCGGAAGCTGTTCGAGGGGCGTGCCCGCGATGCGCGGGCACGCCCCTCGTCGTTTCGCCAAGACGGTAACCGCCGTACGGAACCGCTGTACGGAACCGCCGTACTGATCAGTTGTGACCGAACTTCTTCCCGCGCTTACGGGACATGTTCGGCGACATGCTGGGCATGATCTCGCTCTGTGTCTCCACGGAGCCGGTCTTGCCCTGCTCGTGGTCGGCGGATCCGGCGCCGGACGCCTGACCGCGCTCGCGGTTCTGGTTCTTGTTCTTGCCCATGATCGTGCCTCCTGTGTGGGGGGATCCCGGACGATGGGCCGAAAGCGGCACCGGGCGGGGCCCGGGCGCGAACCCAGATTTGCACGCTGGAACGAAAGTCGCATTTCGATCGTTGGGCGAACGGGGCAGCAGGGTGAGGAGAGATGAGCACGCACGACGGCAGCCGCGCGATCCGCCACGCCGGTGATCCGGTGGCGGCCCATATCCGTGTGCCGGGTGGGGCAGACTCAGGGGAATACCGTGCGGGGGATGCGACCGGACCGCGCCAGGCGGCACCGCGCGAGGTGACGCTTCGGGACCAGGTCAAGACCCGATTCCAGACCAAGGCCGAGACCACAATGTGAAAAGAGGGTGGATCGTGGACCGCTGCGTCGTCCTGGTGGATGCCGGCTACCTGCTGGGCGCCGCCGCGAGCCTGCTCGCCGGAGAACCCTCCCGGTCGAGGATCACCGTCGACCACGCGGCGATCGTCGCCGGACTGCGCGAGCGCGCCGAGTCCGAGACCGGCCAGCCCCTGCTGCGCATCTACTGGTTCGACGGCGCCCCCGACCGCGTACCGCAGCCGGAGCACCGCAGGCTGCGGGTGATGCCCCGGGTCACGGTGCGGCTCGGCGCGCTCACCCGGACGGACGGCCGCTGGGCCCAGAAGGGCGTGGACGCCGCGATGCACGCCGAGCTGTCCGAACTCGCCCGCAACCGGGCCTGCTCGGATGTGGTGCTGGTCACCGGCGACGGCGACCTGCTGCCGGGCATGATGTCCGCCAAGGAGCACGGCGTCGCCGTCCACCTGTGGGCGGTGCAGGCCGCCGACGGCGACTACAACCAGTCCGAGGACCTGGTGGCCGAGGCCGACGAGCGGCGGGTGCTGGACCGTGAGTGGATCACCCGCGCGGTGCAGGCCCGTGACACCGGGGCGGTCTGCCCGCCGCCCGGCGCCCGCCCGGAGATCGCCGCGATCCTCTCCGCGCCGCTGCCCGAGTCCGACCTGCCCGCCACCCCCGCCAAGCCCCGCCCGGCGCCCGCCGAGCCGGCCAAGAACGGCCACGGACCCGCCGCCGAGAGCACCCCGGCCAGAGCCGGCGTCCCCACCCCCAAGGACCTCGCGGGGCTCGGCCGCGGACCGGTCGCCGTCAGCCCCGTCCCGGCCTCGCCCAACGGCGCCACCCTGCGCTGGTCCTCCGAGAAGGGCTGGATCGACCGCCCCCAGCCGGGCGAGGCCGCCGACTCCGGCCTGCCCACGCTCGCCCAGCTGACCAGCCCGGAGCAGCGCTGGGCGGACCGCGAGGAGGACATCACCACGGTCAGCGGCGACCCCTTCGAGGTCGGCCAGGTCTTCGCCCGCCGCTGGATCGAGCGCCTCACCGACCGCTCCGCGCTCCAGCAGCTGTCCGCCGAGTACCCGCGCGTCCCGCACCGCATCGACGGCGAACTGCTGCGGTACGCCGCCCGCTTCGGACTGCTGGCGCACAAGGACGACCAGATCGACGAGCATGACCGTTACGCCATCCGGGCGGGCTTCTGGCGCGAGGTCGAGGCCCGCTCCTCGGCCGAACGGGCGTTGGTGTCCGAATAACACCGGCACAGCACCGGCACAGCGCCGGCCCGCCGAAGGGCGGCGAGGTGGCCGGAACGCATCGTTCCGCCGCGGGGGGCGCAGGGGGCCCGCGCGGTGGCTTCCCAGGTTCGGCGCGTACCCTCGGTGGTCGTGAGTACCGGCACCCAGCAGGTGGCCCCCCAGCCGACGGCCACCGCCCGCGAGACGGTGTTGACCGTCCGCGGCCTGGTCAAGAGCTATCCGGCGCCCCGTGCGCGGCGCCGCGGCGCATCCGCGGCGGCCCCCGCCGTGCGCGCCAACGACGGCATCGACCTGGACGTCGCCCCAGGGGAGATCTTCGGGCTGCTCGGCCCCAACGGCGCCGGCAAGTCCACCCTGGTCCGCCAGCTCACCGGGCTGCTGCGCCCCGACGCCGGCCGCATCGACCTGCTCGGCCACGACCTGGTCGCCCACCCCGAGCGCGCCGCCCGGCTGATCGGCTACCTCGGCCAGGAGTCCACCGCCCTCGACGAGCTCACCGTGGCCCTGGCCGCCGAGACCACCGGCCGCCTGCGCGGCCTGGACGTGCGCGCCGCCCGCGCCGAACGCGACGCGGTCCTGGGCGAGCTGGGCCTCGAGGAGATCGCCGACCGCCCGCTGGCCCGGCTCTCCGGCGGCCAGCGGCGGCTCGCCTGCTTCGCCGCGACCCTGGTGGGCCGCCGTCCCGTCCTCGTCCTCGACGAGCCGACCACCGGCATGGACCCGGTGGCCCGGCGGGCCGTGTGGAGCGCCGTGGACCGGCGGCGCTCGGAGCACGGCGCCACCGTGCTGCTCGTCACCCACAACGTCATCGAGGCCGAGACGGTGCTGGACCGGGTCGCGGTGATCGACCGCGGCCGGGTCATCGCCTGCGACACCCCCGCCGGACTGAAGGCGCAGGTGGCCGACGAGGTCCGGGTGGACCTGGTCTGGCGTGACCGGCCGCCCACCGAACTGCCGGAGATCGCCGAGCTGGGTGCGCTCGCCCAGGCCGCCGGGCGGCGCTGGACGCTGCGGCTGCCGCAGGAGCGCGCCCGGGCCGTGGTCGCCTTGGTCACCGGCGGCCCCGCCTTCGCCGCGCTCGACGACTTCACCGTGGCCGCGCCGAGCCTGGAGGATGTCTACCTGGCGCTCGGCGGCAGCCAGAAGGGCCTGGTACGAGGATGACGCTGCTGACCTCCGGGACGTCCGCCACCGCCGCCACCGCGCCATCGGCCGGCAGCGCGGCCCCCGCCGAGCTGGCACCGCGGGCCCGGCTGCTGCCCGCGCTCGCCGCCGTCTACCGCGCCCAGCTCTCCCGGGCCCGGGTCGCCCGCATCCCGCTGCTGTTCGTGGCCACCTTCCAGTCCATCGGGATCATGGTCCTGATGCGCGGGGTGGTCACCGCCGGATCGGACGCGGCGCGCGCGGTGGTCTCCGGCTCCAGCGTGCTGGTCGTCGCGTTCGTCGCGCTCAACCTGCTCGCCCAGTACTTCGGCCGGCTGCGGGCCTCCGGCGGCCTGGACCACTACGCCGTGCTGCCGGTGCCGCCCGCCTCGGTGGTGCTCGGCGCGGCCGCCGCCTACGCGTCGTTCACGGTGCCGGGCACCTTCGTGACCGCCGCGTTCGGCTGCGTCCTGTTCCAGCTGCCGCTGGCCAACCTGTGGGTGCTGGCGGTGGTGGTGCCGCTGGCCGGCGCGGCGCTGTCCGGGCTGGGCGCCGCCCTGGGGCTGCTCGCCCCGCGTCAGGAACTGGCCACCCTGTTCGGGCAGTTGGGGATGTCGGCGGCGCTGCTGCTCGGGGTGCTGCCGGCCGGCCACCTGCCCGGCCCGGTCGCCTACGCCCGTGATCTGCTGCCGTCCACCTACGGGGTGGAGGCGTTCGCCCGCACCTTCGCGCCCGCCCCGGACTGGCTCGCGGTGCTCGGGGACCTGGGGGTGTGCGCCGCGGTGGGAGTGATCTCGCTGGCGGTGGCCACCCGGGCGTACCGCAGGGCCGCCTGTCGGTGAGCGGCGCCCCGGCGGGACCTGGCACGATAGGCGGGTGACCGCACCGCTGACGCCGCACGACAGCCCGTTCCCGCCTCCGCCGGACGGCCATGACCCCAGTCCGGCCGAGGGCCCGGGCATCCTCCGGGACGTGCGGGACGGGGTGATCACCGCGGTCGCGGCGGCGGTGTGCGGCGTCGCGCTCGGGCTGCTGTGGGTGTGGCTCGCGCCGCGTGTCCCGCTGATCTCCGACGGCACCGCCGTCTACCTCAAGGACTCCGAGGGCGAGCAGGCGATCGGCGCCGATGGCTGGTTCACGCTGCTGGGCCTGGGCTTCGGAGCGCTGGCGGCGGCGGTGGCCTTCTGGCGGCGGCGCGCCGGCGGGGTGCCGCTGGTGATCGGGCTGGCGGCCGGCGGCCTGCTGGCGTCGGTCATCGGCTGGCGGCTGGGCGTCTGGCTCGGCCCGACCGGCGATGTGGTGGCGCACGCCCGGCAGGTCGGGGTCGGCAAGGTCTTCTACGCGCCCCTCCAGCTGCGGGCCAAGGGGGCGCTGCTGGCCTGGCCGATCGCGTCGATGGCCGCCTTCGCCGCGCTGACCTCCGCCTTCGGGCCGCGCGATCCCCAGGTGGAGCCGCACTGGGACGGCTGGGCGGCCTCCTAGGGCGTGTCTCAGAAGTCGCGTCGGATCAGCCCGCGGCGTCTGGTGCGTGCGATCGCACGGCGGAGGGTCGTCCTCGTACCGGGCGTACTCGGGCGATCCCGACAACGAAGCGAGCGTGCGTGCCAGGCGGCGCGGGCCCGGCGGGACTTCTGAAACACGCCCTGGAGCTTCCGGGATGGGGTCAGCCGCGGCCGATCGCGGCGGTGGTGGCGCGAGTGACCGCCACCAGGTCGGCCGGCGCCAGCTCCAGCTCCAGGCCGCGGCGCCCGCCGGAGACGAACACCGTCGAGTGCTCCAGGGCCGAGGCGTCCACCACGGTGGGCAGCGCGCGCCGCTGGCCGAGCGGCGAGATCCCCCCGCGCACATACCCGGTGGCCCGCTCGGCCGCCGCCGGATCGGCCATCGCGGCGCGCTTGCGCCCCACCGCCGCCGCGAGCGCCTTGAGGTCCAGCGATCCGGCGACCGGGACGACGGCCACCGTGAGCACCCCGTCCACCTCGGCCACCAGGGTCTTGAAGACCCGCTCCGCGGCGACGCCCATCGCCCGCGCGGCCTCCTCCCCGTACGAGGCGGCCGCCGGATCGTGCTCGTAGGAGTGGACGGTGAACGCCACGCCCGCCGCGCCGAGCGCGGCCATCGCCGGGGTCCCCGCCGCCTTCGCCTTCTTGGCCATGCCTGTCCCGCCCGGGTTGTGCTCGTCGGTCGTGCTCGTCGACGGTGGTGTCAGTTGTGGTTGGTCGGCTGCCGGGTGAGTTCCACCGCGGGCAGCGAGGGCAGTCTGCCGATCACCGCGGTCTCCCGGCGCAGCAGCGACAGCTCGTCACGCAGCCGGCTCGCCACGTCCGGCGCCTCCAGCAGCCGCTGCTTGACCGGCACTTCGAGGATCGCGGCGGCGGCCACCAGGTACGACAGCACCGACGGCTGGTCCGGCAGGTCCTGCGCGGACGACAGGGTGGACCGCTCGCGCGCCCCCGCCAGCTGCTTCTGGTACGCCCGGAAGGCCTGCTCGACGCCGGCGGCCAGGGTGCCCGCGCCCTCGCCCGGCTCCTCCGGCAGCTCCTCGACCTCCGCCACCAGATAGGCGCCGCCGGCGTCCACCGACCGCACCCGGAAGCGGGTGGTGCCGGTGGCGACCATGTCGTAGCCGCCGTTGTCGTCCTCCCTCGGCCGCAGCGACGCCACCTCGGCCACGCAGCCCACCCCGTACAGCGCCGTGTCCAGATCCGGGCCGAAGCCGGCGGCCGGGCCGTCGCCGGGCGTGCCGGGGCCGGTCGGGGCCACCTCGCGGCCGTCCCTGATCGCCACCACGCCGAAGCGCCGCGGGGCGTCCTCCGGCTGGGCGAGCAGATCGCGGGCCAGTGCCCGGTACCGCTCCTCGAAGATGGTCAGCGGCAGCACCAGGCCCGGGAAGAGCACGGTGCTGAGCGGGAACAACGGTAGGCGTGCGGTCACAGCAGGCAAGCCTATGCGCAGGGCCGGGCGGCCATGGCCCGAACCGTCAGCCGGGCGCCGGACCAGCGGCGCCTCACCCGCGCCGCAGCAGCCGGGACGCGCCCGCCGCCACCGTGGTCGCCAGCGTCCACCCGACCATGTTCATCAGCGCCGCCACCCACTGCGCGGCGCCCGCCAGCCGCCAGGCGTGGTCCTGCCCGAGGTCCACGAACGGCAGGAGGACGTCCAACGCGAACAGCGCCGGGCTCCAGTGCGGCCACGCCTGCTCGTCGACCGGCGTCGGCGTGCCCAGCAGGGCGAAGTACACCGCGCCGACCAGCCACAGCACCGCCATCCACAGCGCCGCCCGGCCCGGCCGGTACCCGTAGCCGACGGTGACGTCCTGCAGGTAGCCCCAGAACTTCCCGGCCAGCGGCAGCGTCTCGCGGCGGCGCCGCTGGCGGGCCAGCAGCACGTCCCGGGCGTCGGCGTCCTCCCCGGTGGAGCGCAGCGTGGTGGCCAGCGCCCGGTACGGCTCCGGGTTGTACTCGGGCGTGGCGTCGGCGAGCCAGGCGATCCGCTCGGCCAGCGGGAAGGACCCGTGCGGCGACAGCGACTCGTAGGTGAAGCCGTCCAGGTCCATCCCGCCCGGCCCGGGCCAGCTGCTGCGCGCGTCGGTGAGGTTGCCGACCCGGGCGCCGGCCAGCGAGACGCGGCCGGTGGGCGCCTCGTCCAGGGTGAGCCGCAGCTCCGGGGTCTGGATCCGGCGCAGCGACAGCTGCTGGCCCTCGACCATCCGGAACAGCGCCTGGTCGGCGATGAGCGCGTTGCCGAACCGGCCGTCGTCGAGCCGCAGCCCGCCCTCGCAGACGAAGCGCTGGGTGCGCACCCCGGCGGGCGGGGTGCCGCCCGAGGAGTAGCCGCTGACCCAGCCGGAGCTGAGGTAGAGGGTGTGCTCCACGGTGACCCGGGCGGCGTTGAGCGCGTACCGCCCCTCGGGGTTGCTCAGCCGGCTGCCGCGCAGGCTCAGCCGGCCGCCGACGCGGGCGCTGCGCAGGCTGAACTCCCCGGTGACCTCGGCGAGTTCGGCCTCCATGTCCTGGCCGACGGTCAGGCCGTCGGCGGCGATCGCGCGCCCGCTGCGGTCCTGGCCCACGTTCAGGCGGTTGAGCAGCAGATCGGTGCCGATGTGCGCGTCGGAGAGCCGGATGCCCCGCCGGACCTGGCACTGCGGCAGGTGGAGATCACCCTCGGTGGTCACCCGGGCCGCCTCGATCCGCGGCAGCGCGCAGCGGATCAGGCGCACCGTGCCGAAGTGGCACTCGGGCACCAGCAGCTCGGTGTCGAAGCGGCAGTCGTGCAGCTCCACATAGGGGCGCACCTGCCCGCCGGAGAGGTTGAGCAGCCCGGTGACGACCGCGCCGGACAGCTTCAGCGCCGCGACCCGGCCGGGCTCGGCCGGCGGCCCGGACAGCAGCAGCCGGGCCATGACCAGGGCCCGCACCGTGCGGTCCGGGCCCCACTCCTCGCCGCCCATCGGGTCGTCGAGCCGCGGATAGCCGGTGCGCAGGTCGCATACCTCGCCGCGGCGGAAGGCCGTCCACATCCGCTCCTCGGCGGGCGTGAGCCCCTCCGGCATCCCTTCCTCGGACGGCTCGGTCACGGCCGTTTCCCCTCCCCGTCGTCACCACGGCTCCCCGCACCCTGTGATCAACCGCCCCGCACGCTAGCGGGTGCCCGCCGCCCCCGGGACGGGCAATGGCCGAAAATCAGCCACTCGGGACCGGGTGCGGGCGCCCGCCCGGACGCCGCGCCGAGGGGCGTGGCGCGGATCACGGGTGTCTCACCCAGTGGAGCCACGCCACCACCGCGGCCGGGCATCTCTACACTTGACCTGTGATCTCCCGAATCGATCTGCGCGAATCCACCCTTTCCGGAGGTTTCCCCGAGGGTGGGATCGACCGTGACCTGCTGCCCCGCGCCGAGCTCGACGTCGAGGCCGCACTGGAGAAGGTGCGGCCGATCTGCGAGGACGTGAAGCATCGCGGCGACGCCGCGCTGATCGAGTACGCGGAGCGCTTCGACGGGGTCCGCATCGAGCGGGTGCGCGTTCCGGAGGAGGCCCTGCGGCGCGCCCTCGACGAGCTGGATCCGGCCGTCCGCGCCGCCCTGGAGGAGTCGATCCGGCGGGCCCGCCTCGTCCACCGCGACCAGCGCCGCACCGACCACACCACCCAGGTGGTGCCCGGCGGCACCGTCACCGAGCGCTGGGTGCCGGTGGAGCGGGTCGGCCTGTACGTGCCCGGCGGCCGCGCGGTCTACCCGTCGTCGGTGGTCATGAACGTCGTCCCGGCGCAGGAGGCCGGCGTCGCCTCGCTGGCCGTCGCCTCCCCGCCGCAGGCCGAGTTCGGCGGTCTGCCGCACCCGACCATCCTGGCCGCCTGCGCGCTGCTGGGCGTGACCGAGGTGTACGCGGCCGGCGGCGCCCAGGCGATCGCCATGTTCGCGTACGGCACCGCGGCGTGCCGCCCGGTCAACCTGGTCACCGGCCCCGGCAACATCTGGGTGGCCGCCGCCAAGCGGCTGCTCAAGGGCCGCATCGGCATCGACGCCGAGGCCGGCCCCACCGAGATCGCCATCCTCGCCGACCACACCGCCGACCCGGCGCACGTCGCCGCCGACCTGATCAGCCAGGCCGAGCACGACCCGCTGGCCGCCGCGGTGCTGGTGACCACCTCGCCCGAGCTCGCCGACCGCGTCGACGAGGAGCTCAAGCACCAGGTCGAGGCCACCAGGCACACCGAGCGGATCACCGAGGCGCTGACCGGCCGCCAGTCCGCCACCGTGCTGGTGGACACCCTCGACCACGGCCTGAAGGTCGTCGACGCCTACGCCGCCGAGCACCTGGAGATCCAGACCGAGGACGCGAGCGCGGTCGCCGCCCGGGTCCGCAACGCCGGGGCGATCTTCGTCGGCGCCTACGCGCCCGTCTCGCTCGGCGACTACTGCGCCGGCTCCAACCACGTCCTGCCCACCGGCGGCTGCGCCTGCCACTCCTCGGGCCTTTCCGTGCAGTCCTTCCTGCGCGGCATCCACGTCGTGGACTACACCCGCGACGCGCTCGCCGAGGTCGCCCACCACGTGGTGACGCTCGCCGACGCCGAGGACCTGCCCGCGCACGGCGCCGCCGTCACCGTGCGCTTCGCCGAGGGCCGTACCGACCTGGGGGAGAGCGGCCGATGACCCGCATCGACGACCTGCCGATCCGCGACGAGCTGCGCGGCCAGTCCCCGTACGGGGCGCCCCAGCTCGACGTGCCGGTCCGGCTGAACACCAACGAGAACCCCTACCCGCTGCCCGAGGCGCTGGTCGAGCGGATCGCCGAGCGGGTGCGCGAGGCGGCCCGTGAGCTCAACCGCTACCCGGACCGCGACGCCGTCGAGCTGCGCACCGGGCTGGCGGCCTACCTCAGCCGCACCGCCGGGCACCACGTCACCGTCGCGAACGTCTGGGCCGCCAACGGCTCCAACGAGGTCATCCAGCAGCTGCTGCAGACCTTCGGCGGCCCCGGGCGCAGCGCGATGGGCTTCGAGCCGTCGTACTCGATGCACGCCCTGATCTCCCGCGGCACCGGCACCGAGTGGATCTCCGGGCCGCGCAACGAGGACTTCACCATCGACGTGGCGGCGGCCCGCGCGGCGATCGCCGAGCGCCGCCCGCACGTGGTCTTCGTCTGCTCGCCGAACAACCCGACCGGCACCGCCGTCGAGGCGGACACCGTGCTCGCGCTGTACGAGGCGGCGCAGGCCGCGCGGCCGTCGCTGGTGGTCGTGGACGAGGCGTACGGGGAGTTCTCGCACCGCCCGTCGCTGCTGCCGCTCATCGAGGGCCGCCCGAACCTGGTCCTCACCCGCACCATGTCCAAGGCGTTCGGGGCGGCCGGGCTGCGGCTGGGCTATCTGGCGGCCGACCCGGCGGTGGTCGACGCCGTGCAACTGGTCCGCCTGCCGTACCACCTCTCGGCCGTCACCCAGGCCACCGCGCTGGCGGCGCTGGAGCACACCGACACGCTGCTCGGCTACGTCGAGCAGCTCAAGGCCGAGCGGGACCGGATCGTCGCCGAACTGCGCGCCCTGGGCTGCGAGGTCACCGCGTCCGACGCGAACTTCGTGCAGTTCGGGCGGTTCGCCGACCAGCACGCCGCCTGGCAGGCGCTGCTGGACCGCGGGGTGCTGGTCCGCGACAACGGCGTGCCCGGCTGGCTGCGGGTCACCGCCGGCACCCCGGAAGAGAACGACGCGTTCCTGGAAGCGGTGCGCGAGCTGAAGAAGGAGTCCGAAGTCCTATGACCCGCGTGGGCCGCGTGGAGCGCACCACCAAGGAGACCTCCGTCGTCGTCGAGATCAACCTCGACGGCACCGGCGTCGTGGACGTGTCGACGGGTGTCGGCTTCTACGACCACATGCTCGACCAGCTCGGCCGTCACGGTCTGTTCGACCTCACCGTCAAGACCGAGGGCGACCTGCACATCGACTCGCACCACACCATCGAGGACAGCTCGCTGGCGCTGGGCGCCGCCTTCCGCCAGGCACTCGGCGACAAGCGCGGCATCGTGCGGTTCGCCAACGCCTCCGTCCCGCTGGACGAGTCCCTCGCCCAGGTGACCGTGGACCTGTCCGGCCGCCCCTACCTGGTGCACACCGAGCCCGAGGGCATGGCCCCGATGATCGGCTCGTACGACACCACGATGACCCGGCACATCCTGGAGTCCTTCGTGGCGCAGGCGCAGATCGCCCTGCACGTCCACGTGCCGTACGGCCGCAACGCCCACCACATCGTGGAGTGCCAGTTCAAGGCGCTGGCCAGGGCGCTGCGCTACGCCTCGGAGATCGACCCGAGGCAGACCGGGATCCCCTCGACCAAGGGCGCGCTGTGAACAAGACCGCCTTCTTCCTGATCTTCCTCGGCCTCTTCCTGGGGAGCGGGGTCTACTCCTTCGTCCGGCAGAAGATGCCGAAGAGCCTGATCGTGCTGCTCGGGATCGGCTCGCTGATGTCGCTCGCCGCCGGCGTCACCCGGCTGTAGAGCCGCTGTAGAGCTGTGGAAAGGGGCATCCGATGACCAAGCGCGTGGTCGTCTTCGACTACGGCTTCGGCAACGTCCGCTCCGCCGAACGGGCGCTGGCCCGGGTCGGCGCCGACGTGGAGATCACCGCCGACTACGACGCCGCGATGGCCGCCGACGGCCTGGTCGTCCCCGGGGTGGGCGCGTTCGCGGCCTGCATGACCGGGCTGAAGGCCGCGCGCGGCCACTGGATCATCGGCCGCCGGCTGTCCGGCGGCCGCCCGGTGCTGGGCATCTGCGTCGGCATGCAGATCCTCTTCAGCCGCGGGGTCGAGCACGGCGTCGAGACCGAGGGCTGCGGCGAGTGGCCCGGCACCGTCGAGCCGCTCAAGGCGCCCATCGTCCCCCACATGGGCTGGAACACCGTGCGGGCCCCGGAGGACTCCCGGCTGTTCGCCGGCCTCGACCCGCAGGAGCGGTACTACTTCGTGCACTCCTACGCCGTGCGCCACTGGGAGCTGGAGACCGGCGCGGCCGGCATCCGCCCGCCCCAGGTCACCTGGGCCACCCACGGCGAGCCGTTCGTCGCCGCCGTGGAGAACGGGCCGCTGTGGGCCACCCAGTTCCACCCGGAGAAGTCCGGCGACGCCGGTGCCGCCCTGCTGGGCAACTGGCTCACCACCCTCTGACCCAATTTCCCCACCCCCCGCATCCGCACTCGACCACAGGGACCTGCCACCGCCATGACCCACCGCCTCGAACTCCTGCCCGCCGTCGACGTCCGCGACGGCCAGGCCGTCCGCCTGGTGCACGGCGAGTCCGGCTCCGAGACGTCCTACGGCGACCCGCTGGCCGCGGCCCTGGCCTGGCAGCGCGCGGGCGCGGAGTGGCTGCACCTGGTGGACCTCGACGCCGCCTTCGGCACCGGCGACAACCGGGAGCGGATCGCCGAGGTGGTCCGCGCCATGGACATCAAGGTCGAGCTGTCCGGCGGCATCCGCGACGACGCCTCGCTGGCCGCGGCCCTGGCCACCGGCTGCACCCGCGTCAACCTCGGCACCGCCGCCCTGGAGAGCCCCGAGTGGGTCGCCAAGGCCATCGCCGAGCACGGCGACAGGATCGCGGTCGGCCTCGACGTGCGCGGCACCACGCTGCGCGGCCGGGGCTGGACCCGCGACGGCGGCGACCTGTACGAGACGCTGGCCCGGCTGGACTCCGAGGGCTGCGCCCGCTACGTCGTCACCGACATCGCCAAGGACGGCACCCTGCAGGGCCCCAACCTGGAGCTGCTGGCGAACGTGTGTGCCGCCACCGACAAGCCGGTCGTCGCCTCCGGCGGTGTCTCCAGCCTGGACGACCTGCGGGCCATCGCCTCGTTGGTGCCGCAGGGTGTGGAGGGCGCCATCGTGGGCAAAGCCCTCTACGCCAAGGCGTTCACCCTGGAAGAGGCGTTGGAGGCAGTGTCACGATGACGGTAACCGGGCCCGAGGGGCAGTCGCAGTCCGCGGTACGGCGTGTCCAGTCAGACTCCCCCTGGGAGGAGTCCATCGGCTTCGCCCGGGCCGTCGCGGTCGGCGACCGCGTCCTGGTGTCGGGGACGATGCCGCTGGTCGACGGGGTGCTCCAGGGCGAGGGCGACCCGTACGAGCAGACCATGGCCGCGTTCGGCAACGCGCTGAACGCCCTCAAGAAGTTCGGCCTCGGGCCCGAGGACGTCGTCCGGACCCGCATGTACATCACCCACGCCCGCGACGTGGACGCCGCCGGAGCGGCCCACAAGGAGCTGTTCGACACCGTGCGCCCGGCCACCAGCCTGGTGGTGGTCTCCGGGTTCGTCGACTCCCGCGTCCTGGTCGAGGTCGAGGTGGAAGCCTTCCGAGGAGCAAGAACATGACCCTGGCGGTACGCGTCATCCCCTGCCTGGACGTCACCGAGGGCCGGGTCGTCAAGGGCGTCAACTTCCGCAACCTGCGCGACGCGGGCGACCCGGTGGAGATGGCGAAGGTCTACGACGCCGAGGGCGCCGACGAGCTCACCTTCCTCGACATCACCGCCTCCTCGGGCAACCGGGAGACCACCTACGACGTGGTGCGCCGCACCGCCGAGCAGGTCTTCATCCCGCTGACCGTGGGCGGCGGGGTGCGCACCGCCGAGGACGTCGACAGGCTGCTGCGCGCCGGCGCCGACAAGGTGGGCGTCAACACGGCGGCCATCGCGCGGCCCGAGCTGATCCGCGAGATCGCCGAGCGGTTCGGCAGCCAGGTGCTGGTGCTGTCGGTGGACGCCCGCCGCTGCCCGGACGGTACGGTCACCGACTCCGGCTTCGAGGTCACCACGCACGGCGGGCGCCGCGGCACCGGCATCGACGCGGTGGAGTGGGCGCACCAGGCGGCGGAGCTCGGCGCCGGCGAGATCCTGCTGAACTCGATGGACGCCGACGGCACCAAGGACGGCTACGACACCGCCATGATCAAGGCGGTCCGGCAGCATGTGACGATCCCGGTCATCGCCAGCGGCGGCGCCGGGCGGCTCGCCGACTTCCCCCCGGCGGTCGAGGCCGGCGCGGACGCGGTGCTGGCCGCCTCCGTCTTCCACTTCGGTGATCTTCGTATCGCCGAAGTGAAGCGTGCCCTGCGGGAGGCGGGCCACCCGGTCCGCTGACCGGCCCGGAAGACCCGACCGCCCAGGTCAGATGCCCAGGGCGGCGTTCTCCAGCTTGGCGACCGCCTCCTTGTCGCCGTCCACCGTCACCTTCGCGGCGGCCTGCCGGCCGAAGGCGAACAGCAGCAGCTCGGCGGGCTCGCCGGTCACCGTCACGACCGGCGTGCCGCGGTGGGCGACCACCGTCTGCCCGTCGGGGCGCCGCAGCACCATCCCCACCGGCGCCTTGCGGCCCAGCATCCGGCCCATCCGCTCCAGGCGCTTCCACAGCGCGTCGGAGAAGACGGGATCCAGCGTGCGCGGCGTCCAGTCCGGCTGCGCGCGGCGCACGTCCTCGCCGTGGACGTAGAACTCCACGGCGTTGGCGGCCTCGTCGACCTGCTTGAGGGAGAACGGCGACAGCCGCGGCGGGCCCGTCCTGATGAGCTGGATCAGCTCCTCGTAGGGCTTCGCCGCGAACTCCCGCATGACGCGGTCCAGCCGGGCGGCGAGCTGCGGGACGAACATTCCGGCGGAGGCGTCGGCGCGCCGCTCGCGCACCACCAGGTGGGCGGCCAGATCGCGTGCCGTCCAGCCCTCGCACAAGGTCGGCGCCTGCGGGCCGGCGCTTTCCAGCAGGTCGGCGAGGAGCAGGCGTTCACGCTGCGCATGGGTCGACATGCCGTCAGGATACGTCGCCGGTACGCCCGCCGGGCCGGAAACCGCCGGGCCGGCAGACGCCGGGCCGCGCGGTGCCGACGGTCAGGGCAGCGGCCTGGTCAGCTGCCGGCCGTCGGTGCGGTCGCTGAGGGTCAGGGCGCACGAGACGGTGTCCTCGTCCTGCGTCCGGTAGGTGCTCAGCGCCGGATAGATCACATACGAGTAGTAGTACACGCCGTTGTCCCGGGGGATGGAGCGCAGCCGCCTCCTGACGTCCGGCTCGCACAGCGCGAGCACCCGGGCGCGCAGCTCCTTGTCGGTGGCGAAGGTGCCGGTGAGCCGCTCGTTGGCGATCACCTCGGCGTCGTGCGGGCGCTCGCAGGGGCGGGTGGTGACCTCGGTGACACGGCTGTCGAGGGCGGGCGGGTCGAAGCAGGTGCCCGGGGCGAGCTTCACGTACGGCATCAGGTCGCCGGCCGACTGCCCCGGCCGCGCCCCGTCCGTCGCGCCGGAGGCGGCCGGCCCCGCGCCGGACGGCCGCGCGGACGGGCTTGCCGAGCCCTCCGGTGCCCCGGGCGGCCGGCTCGGGGACGCCGCGCCGCCCGTCCGCTCGTCGCCGAAGCCGCCGGCCAGCGTCACCACCGCGCCGATGACCAGCGCCACCAGCACCACCGAGCCGGCTATGAAGCCCACGATCTTCGCGCCGCCCCCGGGACCGCCGGGCGGGGGAGGCGGAGGCGGGCCGTACGGGCCGTGGCCCTCAGGCCCGTGGTCTCCGGGGCCGTAGCCCTCGGGGCCGTGGTCTCCGGGGCCGTAGCCCTCGGGGCCGTGGTCTCCGGGGCCGTAGCCCTCAGGGCCGTGGCCTCCGGGACCGTAGCCCCCCGGGCCGCCGGGAGCAGCCGGATCCCCGGCACCGCTGTCGTACGACGGCACGGGCCGGCCCGGGGGCAGGGCCGGAGGAAGAGGACCGCCCGCGGCGGACGGCCCGGCCGCGCCCCCGTCGGCGGGAGGCGGACCGAACCCCTGCGGCGGACCGAAACCGCCCCCGGCGCCTGGGGGCGGAGCGTCATACGGCGGCTGCGGAGGGAAACTCATGGAGCGAAGCATGCCTCATCCGCCGGGCCTACGTTGCTCCGGACGAACCACCGGCCCCCGCGCAAAACCCGGCGGACCGGTGCGCGTTGCGCCGCTTTTCCGTCCGGCGCCGCCGCGGTCCACAATAGGGGCATGCCAGCACCCTCCCGCCTCGATCCCGCCGTGGCCTCCCGCCTCAAGCGCACCCCCGACGGCCTGGTCCCCGCCATCGCCCAGCAGTACGACACCGGAGAGGTGCTGATGCTCGGCTGGATGGACGACGAGGCGCTGCACCGCACCCTGACCACCGGCCGCTGCACCTACTGGAGCCGCAGCCGCGGGGAGTACTGGGTCAAGGGCGACACCTCCGGCCACGTCCAGCACGTGAAGTCGGTGGCCCTGGACTGCGACGGCGACACCCTGCTGGTCAAGGTCGACCAGGTCGGCGGCGCCTGCCACACCGGCGACCGCACCTGCTTCGACGCCGATCCGCTGCCGCTGGGCGAGGGCCGGTAGGTTGACCGTGATGGACCTCGACACCTTCCGCTCGCTCGCCCGGGAACGCCGGGTCATCCCCGTCACCCGGCGGCTGCTCGCCGACGGCGACACCCCCGTCGGGCTGTACCGCAAGCTGGCCGGGGAGCGCCCGGGCACCTTCCTGCTGGAGTCCGCCGAGCACGGCCGCAGCTGGTCGCGCTACTCCTTCATCGGCGTCCGCAGCGCCGCCACGCTCACCGAACGCGACGGCCAGGCCCACTGGCTGGGCACCCCGCCGGTCGGCGTCCCCACCTCCGGGGACCCGCTCCAGGCGCTCCGGGCCACCGTGGAGGCCCTGCACACCCCCCGCGACCTGCACAGCGGCGGCTCGCTGCCCCCGTTCACCGGCGGCATGGTCGGCTACCTCGGCTACGACATCGTCCGCCGCCTGGAGCGGATCGGCGAGCACGCCAAGGACGACCTGCGCCTGCCCGAGCTGACCATGCTGCTCACCTCGGACCTGGCCGTCCTCGACCACTGGGACGGCACCGTCCTGCTGATCGCCAACGCCATCAACCACAACGACCTGTCCACCGGGGTCGACGAGGCCTACGCCGACGCCGTGGCCCGGCTCGACGCGATGACCGCCGACCTGGCCCGCCCGCTGGACAGCTCCGCCGTGCAGCTGCCGCCCTCCGAGCTGCCGGAGTACTCCGCCCTGTGGGGCGGGGAGTCCTTCCAGGACGCGGTGGAGGACATCAAGGAGCGCATCAGGGCCGGCGAGGCGTTCCAGGTGGTGCCCTCCCAGCGGTTCGAGACCCCCTGCCCGGCACCGGCGCTGGACGTCTACCGGGTGCTGCGGGCCACCAACCCCAGCCCCTACATGTACCTGCTGCGCTTCGACGGCTTCGACATCGTCGGCTCCTCCCCGGAGGCGCTGGTCAAGGTCGAGGACGGCCGCGCGATGGTGCACCCCATCGCCGGCACCCGCCCGCGCGGCGCCACCCCGCAGCAGGACCAGGCGCTCGCCGAGGAGCTGCTGGCCGACCCCAAGGAGCGGGCCGAGCACCTGATGCTGGTCGACCTGGGCCGCAACGACCTGGGCCGGGTCTGCGAGCCGGGCAGCGTCGAGGTGGTGGACTTCATGTCCGTCGAGCGCTACAGCCATGTGATGCACATCGTCTCCACCGTCACCGGCGCCGTCGCGCAGGGCCGCACCGCCTTCGACGTGCTGACCGCCTGCTTCCCGGCCGGCACCCTGTCCGGCGCCCCCAAGCCGCGCGCCATGCAGATCATCGACGAGCTGGAGCCGACCCGCCGCGGCCTGTACGGCGGCTGCGTGGGCTACCTGGACTTCGCCGGGGACTCCGACACCGCCATCGCCATCCGCACGGCGCTGCTGCGCGACGGCGTCGCCTACGTGCAGGCGGGCGCCGGGATCGTGGCCGACTCCGACCCGGTCTCGGAGGACACCGAGTGCCGCAACAAGGCGGCCGCCGTGCTGCGGGCCGTGGCCACCGCCAACCGCCTGCCGCGGTGAGCGCCGCGGACCGCCCGGGCCCGGCACCCCGCGTGCCGGGCACCGGCGGGCAGGGGCGATAGTGGAGGGCGTGAGTTCAGCCGCCGTACCCCAGCCCCGGCCCGCCGACGACCCGGCGGGCACCGCCGAGACCCGTCCCGCCCGCACCGGGCGGCGCAGCCTCGCCGCGGCGCTGCTGCTGGGCGCGGTGGGCGCCGGCCTGGTGCTGCTGGCCGCGGGCAAGACGTGGGCGACCGGCTCGGCCGCCTCGGCGGGCGGCCCGCTGCCGGTCAGCGTCTCCGGCAAGGACGTCACCGCGCTGCCCGACGCCCTCGCCCTGGCCGGACTGGCCGCGCTGCTCGCCGTCTTCGCGGTGCGCGGGGCGGGACGCGTCCTGCTGTCCGCGCTGCTGACCCTGTGCGGGGCGGGCACCGTCGCCGCCTCCGTCTCCGGGGCGGGTGACACCACCGCCCTGCGCCAGGCCGCCGCCAAGGTCAGCGGCCTGACCGGCACCGCCGTGGAGCACACCGGCCACACCGGGTGGCCCTGGGTCACCGCCGCCGGCGGGGTCCTGCTGCTGCTCGCCGGGGTGGCCGCCCTGCTCCGCGGCGCGGCCTGGCCCGCGATGTCCGGCCGCTACGAGCGCCCCGGCGCGCCCGCCACCCGCAGCCGCCGGGCGCCCGACCCGGACCGCCCCGAGGAGATGTGGAAGGCCCTGGACCGCGGGGAGGACCCCACCGCGGACCGTCCGCGCCCCTGAACCCCCACCCCCCGCGAGGGCGGAATCCGGGCCGGGGGACAATGGCCCGAGCGTCATCGCGCCCGGCCGGCGCACCAGACAGACGCACGATGTGATCAAGGAGTATGCAATGGCGGGTTCCAGCCACCACGGACACACCCCTGCCGCCTGGACCGGCGTGACCATCGCCTTCATCGGTTTCTGCGTCGCGGCGGTGTTCACGGTGATGGCGGAGCCGATCGGCTTCGTCGCGGGCCTGGTCCTGGTCGCGCTCGGCCCCATCGTGGGCGCGGCCATGAAGGCGGCCGGTCTCGGCCAGGAGCCGCCGCGCAAGGTCGAGCAGAGCGGCTGACCCGCCCGCCCCCACCGGGCGCGGTGCGGGACGGCGGCCCCCGGGGCGGCCCCCCGGTGCTGCGCCGCACACCGCGCCCGGGGGAGAATGCCGGCATGCCGACCGCCGTCCCGTCCCCCGCGCCCGCCCGGTTGCGGCGCGTCACCCTGCCGCTGGGCACCCTGGCCGGGGCCGCCGCGGCGTTCGCGTACGTCGGGACGGTGAACCCCAACCACCCCGGCCACTATCCGGTCTGCCCGTTCCTGTACCTGACCGGCCTGTACTGCCCGGGCTGCGGCGGGCTGCGCAGCGCCTACGCCGTCGTGCACGGCGACCTGCCCGGGGCGCTGCACGACAACCTGCTCGCGGTCGTCGCGTACGCCGTCTGCGCCGTACTGTGGGTGCGGTGGGTCGTGCGGGAGGCGCGGGGGCGGCCGGTACGCCGGATCGCCGTCCGGCCGGCCGTGTGGTGGGCGCTCGGCACCGTCGCCGTGGTCTTCACCGTCGTACGCAACCTGCCCTTCGGGGCGGCGCTCGCCCCCTGAGGCGGGCCGGCGCCGGCCGGGTTCGCCCGGGTGGCGGCGGCGCCACGGGCCGGATGACAGTCCATCGCCCGTCGGCGGCTACCATCGCATTAGCCGCGATCAGAGCCGGTTCGCCGGCACCAGACACAGCCCGGAAGGGGACCGCTCGCGTGAGTGTGCTCGACGAGATCATCGACGGAGTCCGCGCCGACCTCGCCGAGCGGCAGGCGCGCGTCTCCCTCGACGAGCTCAAGGAGCGGGCCGCCAAGGCGAGGCCGGCCAAGGACGGCGTCGCCGCGCTGCGCGGAGAAGGCGTCAAGGTGATCTGCGAGGTCAAGCGCTCCAGCCCGTCCAAGGGCGCGCTCGCCGCGATCGCCGACCCCGCCGGCCTGGCCGCCGACTACGAGGCGGGCGGCGCGGCCGTCATCAGCGTGCTCACCGAGCAGCGCCGGTTCGGCGGCTCGCTGGCCGACCTGGAGGCCGTGCGGGCCAAGGTCGACATCCCGGTGCTGCGCAAGGACTTCATCGTCACCGCCTACCAGCTGTGGGAGGCCCGCGCGTACGGCGCCGACCTCGCCCTGCTGATCGTCGCCGCCCTCGACCAGGAGGCCCTGGTCTCCCTCATCGAGCGCGCCGAGTCGATCGGCCTGACCCCGCTGGTCGAGGCGCACGACGAGGAGGAGGTCGAGCGCGCGGTGGCCGCCGGCGCCAAGATCGTCGGCATCAACGCCCGCAATCTCAAGACCCTGGAGGTGGACCGTTCCACCTTCGCCCGGGTCGCGCCGACCGTCCCCGACCACATCGTCAAGGTCGCCGAGTCCGGCGTGCGCGGCCCGCACGACCTGATCGCCTACGCCCACGACGGCGCCGACGCGGTCCTGGTCGGCGAGTCGCTGGTGACCGGCAAGGACCCCAAGGCCGCCGTCGCCGACCTGGTCGCCGCGGGCGCCCACCCGGCACTGCGCCACGGGCGGGACTGACCGCCGTGACCGCCGGCCCCCGTCCGGCCCCGCCCGCGGACGCCGCCCCGGCCCGGCCCCGCAGACGCCTCACGCCGTCCGTGTGCCCGCAGCGCGGCCGCCGTCCGCGCGGCTGCCGGGCGCCCGCCCGCCGGGTGCGGGGGCGCCGGGTGCGCTACGTCATCGGCTGCGAGCCCGGCCAGGTGAACGGGATGCGATGGCCCCGGGCGGCCGCGCGCTGAGGCGCCGCGCCGTCCCGCCCCATCCCCTCATCCGAGCCCGTACCGCAACGTCCGGGGCCGTGCGCCCCGATCGAGGAGTTCGCCGGAATGACGTCCGACTTCTTCATCCCCGACCCGGAAGGCCAGGTCCCCAGCAGCCAGGGGTACTTCGGCCGCTTCGGCGGGAAGTTCATCCCCGAGGCCCTGGTGGCCGCCGTCGACGAGGTCGCCGCCGAGTACGAGAAGGCCAAGAACGACCCGTCCTTCGCCGCCGAGCTGGAGGACCTGCTGGTCAACTACGCCGGCCGGCCCAGCCCGCTGACCGAGGTCAGGCGCTTCGCCGAGCACGCGGGCGGCGCCCGGGTGTTCCTCAAGCGCGAGGACCTCAACCACACCGGCTCGCACAAGATCAACAACGTGCTGGGCCAGGCGCTGCTCACCAAGCGCATGGGCAAGACCCGCGTCATCGCCGAGACCGGCGCCGGGCAGCACGGCGTGGCCACCGCCACCGCCTGCGCCCTGTTCGGCCTGGAGTGCACGATCTACATGGGCGAGGTCGACACCCGGCGGCAGGCCCTCAACGTCGCCCGGATGCGCATCCTGGGCGCCGAGGTCATCTCGGTGAAGTCCGGCAGCCGCACCCTGAAGGACGCCATCAACGAGGCGTTCCGCGACTGGGTGGCCAACGTGGACCGCACCCACTACCTGTTCGGCACCGCCGCCGGGCCGCACCCCTTCCCCGCACTGGTCCGCGACTTCCACCGGGTCATCGGGGTCGAGGCGCGCCGCCAGATCCTGGAGCGCACCGGGCGGCTGCCGGACGCGGCGCTGGCCTGCGTCGGCGGCGGCTCGAACGCCATCGGGCTGTTCCACGCCTTCCTGCCCGACAGCGGCGTCCGCCTGGTCGGCCTGGAGGCGGCCGGGCACGGCGTGGCCTCCGGCGAGCACGCGGCGACGCTGACCGCGGGCGAGCCCGGCATCCTGCACGGCTCGCGCTCGTACGTCCTGCAGGACGAGGACGGCCAGATCACCGAGCCGTACTCGATCTCCGCCGGCCTGGACTACCCCGGCATCGGCCCGGAGCACTCGTACCTGAAGGACATCGGCCGCGCCGAGTACCGGCCGGTCACCGACGACGAGGCCATGCAGGCGCTGCGGCTGCTGTCGCAGACCGAGGGCATCATCCCGGCCATCGAGAGCGCCCACGCGCTGGCCGGCGCGCTGCAACTCGGCCGGGAGCTGGGCCCCGAGGCCCTGCTGCTGGTCAACCTCTCCGGCCGCGGCGACAAGGACATGGACACCGCCGCCCGCTACTTCGGGCTGTACGACGAGCCGGCCGCGGGCGAGGGGGAGAGCAAGTGAGCGGGAACATCAAGCTCCTGGACGAGACCCTGGCCCGGGCCAAGGCCGAGAACCGCGCGGCGCTGGTCGGCTACCTGCCGGCCGGCTTCCCGACCGTCGCCGACGGGGTGACCGCCGCGGTCGCCATGCTGGAGGGCGGCTGCGACGTCGTCGAGATCGGGCTGCCGCACAGCGACCCGGTGCTGGACGGCCCGGTCATCCAGACGGCCGACGACATCGCGCTGCGCGGCGGCGTGCGGATCACCGACGTCCTGGCCACCGTGCGGCAGGTGCACGCCGCCACCGGCGCGCCGGTGCTGGTCATGACGTACTGGAACCCGGTCGACCGGTACGGCGCCGAGCGCTTCGCCGCCGACCTGGCCGAGGCCGGGGGAGCGGGCTGCATCCTGCCCGACCTGCCGGTGGAGGAGTCGGGGGACTGGCGGTCCGCGGCCGAGCGGCACGGTCTTGCCACCGTCTTCGTGGTCGCCCCGAGCAGCCGTGACGAGCGCCTGACCAAGATCTGCGCGGTCGGCAGCGGCTTCGTCTACGCGGCCTCCCTGATGGGCGTCACCGGCACCCGCGCGTCGGTCGGCGCGCAGGCCGCGGACCTGGTGCGGCGCACCCGGGGCTGCACCGAGCTGCCGGTGTGCGTCGGGCTCGGCGTCTCGGGCGGAGAGCAGGCCGCCGAGGTGGCCGCCTTCGCCGACGGGGTGATCGTCGGATCGGCGTTCGTCAAGCGGCTGCTGGACGCGCCGGACCTGGAGGCCGGACTCGCCTCCGTCCGCGCGCTCGCCGGTGAGCTGGCGGCGGGCGTGCGCAAGCGCGGCTGACGGGCCCCTCCCGCAGTCACTCGTTCGGGCGGATTGGCCGCCGGGAGCGCGCGATGGCGCGTCCCCGGCGGCCGATGCGTCGTTAAGTCACGTATGTGAGCGAGAACAACCGTGAGGGAAAGCGCGCGGCCCGCGAGCGGCTGCGCGAGCAGCGCGAGCGGGAGAAGGTCCGGGAGAAGCGCAAGCGGACCGCCATGGTGGCGGGCGGGATCGTCGCCGTCCTGGCGATCGCGGCCGGAGTGGCCATCGGGCTGTCCTCCGGCGGCGGCTCCGGCGGCCCGGTGACCGGCCCCAAGGGCGCGACGGGCAAGAACGGGCTGGCCCTCCTGGCCGGACGCCCCGACGCGCCGTCCACGCTCACCGTCTACGAGGACTTCCGCTGCCCGGCCTGCGACGCCTTCGAGCGGACCTACCGCGACACGCTGCACGGCCTGGAGGACTCCGGGCAGCTGAAGGTCGAATACCACCTGGTGACCCTGATCGACGGCAATCTCGGCGGCAGCGGCTCGCTCAACGCGGCCAACGCGGCCGGGTGCGCCCAGGACGCCGGGAAGTTCCTCGCCTTCCACGACACGCTGTACGACAACCAGCCCGAGGAGCGCGACGACCGCTTCGCGGACACCGGCTACCTCGACCAGCTCGCCGGGAAGGTCCCCGGGCTGCGGACGGCCGCCTTCACCTCCTGCACCTCCGGCGGCCCCTACAAGGCGTGGGTGAAGAAGTCCAACACCGACTTCAACGGCTCCGGCTACGGCTCCACGCCGACCGTGCTGCTCAACGGCACCAGCGTCTACGGCAACCAGGCCAGCCCGCTCACCCCCGACCGGCTGAAGGCGATGGTGGCCCAGGCCAACCGCGGCAAGGCCCCCGGATCGGCCGCCCCGAGCCCGTCCGGCGGCAGCGCGGCCCCCGGTGGGAGCGCGGCCCCCGGCCCGTCGGGCAGCGGCCCCGCCGGCGCCTCGCCGGGCCACGCCGCGGGCCAGACCGCCCCCGGCCGCACCCCGGCCGGCCAGCCGTACGGCCACACGCCCGGCCGGGCCTCCGCGAGCGCCCCGCCGCACCACGCCGGTGCCGTCCCGCCAGGTACGTCCGGCGCCGTCCCGCCGACGGCCCACCGGCCGGCGAGCGGCGGCTGATCGCACCGTCCGTTACGGAGCCGTTGCCGGGCGGGTTGCGCCCCGGCCCGCCCGGCAAGGTAGCGTCGGGTACGCCATGGAACTCGCATACATCCCCAGCCCGTCCCGGGGCGTCGTCTACCTGGGACCGATCCCGCTGCGTGGCTACGCCTTCTGCATCATCATCGGCGTGTTCGTGGCCGTATGGCTGGGCGGCAGGCGGTGGGCCGCCCGGGGCGGCGTCAAGACGACGGTGGCGGACATCGCCGTGTGGGCGGTGCCCTTCGGCCTGGTCGGCGGGCGGCTGTACCACGTCATCACCGACTACGAGCTGTACTTCGAGCCGGGCCGGGACTGGGTCGGCGCGTTCAAGGTCTGGGACGGCGGCCTGGGCATCTGGGGTGCCGTCGCCCTCGGCGCGCTCGGCGCCTGGATCGGCTGCCGCCGCCGGGGCATCTCGCTGCCCGCGTACGCCGACGCGGTGGCGCCCGGCGTCGCCCTGGCGCAGGCGATCGGCCGCTGGGGCAACTGGTTCAACCAGGAGCTGTACGGCGGGCCGACCAAGCTGCCGTGGGCGCTGAAGATCGATCCGGCGCACCGCCCGGCGGCCACTCCGGACATCGGGCTGTACCACCCCACGTTCCTGTACGAGTCGCTGTGGGACGTCGGTGTGGCACTGCTGGTCATCTGGGGCGACCGCAGGTTCAAACTCGGGCACGGCCGGGCGTTCGCACTCTATGTGGCGGCGTACACGGTCGGGCGCTTCTGGGTCGAGCACCTGCGCGTGGACTACGCGCACATGATCCTCGGCATGCGCCTGAACGACTGGACCTCGATCATCGTCTTCGCGCTCGCGGTGGTCTACTTCGTGGTCTCCGCGCGGCTGCGGCCCGGGCGCGAGGAGATCGTGGAGCCGGCCGCGACGGCGGACGGCGAGGCCGCGACGGGGACCGCCGTGGAGCGTGGCGAGGCCGGCGAGGGGGACGAGGACACCGCGGGGGAGACCGGATCCGCTCCGGACGAACCCGAAGGCAGCGCCATCCCCGGCGAACCGCCGACCCCGCACAGCGACGCGGCGGCTCCCCGCCAGGTCTGACCGGACGCCGGACGATCGCCGGGCCCCCCTTCCGGGGCCCGGCGATCGCCGCGTTCCGGGGGCCCGAGCGGTGCTTCGGCCAGCCTTCCCTTGCTGGCAGGGCCCGCGGCACCTGCGTATCTTCGACGGGGCCCGGGCGGGCGGCCGGTGATCGGTCCGGCTGCCGTCCGGCACGGAAGGAGTACGCCGCTGATGTCCACCGCCGTCGAGAGCAAGGCCGGGGTCCTCGAGCACCACGTGCCGCACCACAGCCACCGCGACGTCAACGGCGGCTGGCTGCGGCCCGCCGTGTTCGGGGCGATGGACGGCCTGGTCTCCAACATGTCGCTGATCAGCGGGGTGGCCGGCGGCCACGCCTCCGGTTCGGTGATCGTGGTCACAGGTCTGGTCGGGCTGGCGGCCGGCGCCTTCTCCATGGCGGCGGGCGAGTACACCTCGGTGGCCTCCCAGCGGGAGCTGGTCGAGGCCGAGCTGGCCATCGAGCGGCGTGAGCTTCATCGCAATCCGCACGACGAGCTGCGCGAGCTGGCCCAGATCTACGTCTCCCGCGGTGTGGACCCCGAGCTCGCCCACGAGGTGGCCCGGCAGATGTCCCGCGACCCCGAGCAGGCCCTGGAGATACACGCCCGCGAGGAGCTTGGCGTCGACCCCTCCGACCTGCCGTCTCCGCTGGTGGCGGCCGTGTCGTCGTTCGCGTCGTTCGCCGGTGGCGCCCTGCTTCCGGTGCTGCCCTACCTGCTGGGGGCGACCGTGCTGTGGCCGGCGCTGGTGCTGGGGCTGCTGGGCCTGTTCGCCTGCGGGGCGGCGGTCGCGCGGGTCACGGCCCGGTCCTGGTGGTTCAGCGGCCTGCGGCAGCTCGTGGTGGGTGCGGCGGCCGCCGGGGTTACCTTTGTACTGGGCTCGCTGTTCGGAACCGCGCTCGGCTAGCCCGGGGCTCTCGCCGCGGAGGCGGGAGCCGTGTGGTGACCAAGGCCACAGCCCGTTTGTTACTGGTGCGTTTCAGCGGGCTTCCGGTCGGGCATCACACCGAAGCGCCAAGGGCAGCGTCGCCCGGTGGGGCGCGGTGGCGAGGCTGGCCCTTATTGCCCGCTTCTCTCATGCTTTTGTCCACATGATGAAAGCCGATGTCCGTCCTCGGGAACTTCGGCCATCATGTAACCTGCACGAAATCGCAGAGGGCCAGCGTCGTCCCTGTTGCGCCGCGACATTTCTCCGGCAATACATGCCACGACGACGGGAGAGCCGATGCGTTTCGCGTCCACGCACTCCGAGGCCGGCAGCCGCTGGTCTCACATGGACGGGCGTCCCGCCCCGCAGGGGATGTACGACCCCCGCAACGAGCACGACGCGTGCGGCGTCGGCTTCGTGGCCACCCTCACCGGCGAGGCCGACCACGCGCTCGTGGACCAGGCGCTGACGGTGCTGCGCAACCTCGAGCACCGCGGCGCCACCGGCGCGGAGGCCGACTCCGGTGACGGTGCCGGAATCCTCGTCCAGGTCCCGGACGCGTTCCTGCGCGAGGTGGCGGGCTTCACGCTGCCCGCCGCCGGCCGCTACGCCGTGGGCATCGGCTTCCTCCCGCTGGAGACCGAGGACCGCGCCAAGGCCGTGGACAGCATCGAGCGGATCGCCGCCGAGGAGGGCCTGGAGGTCCTCGGCTGGCGCGAGGTCCCCGTCGCCCCCGAGCTGCTGGGCGCCTCCGCCCGCGCCACCATGCCGTACTTCTCGCAGCTCTTCGTCGCGGACGCGGCCGGCGAGCGCGAGGGCCTGCGCCTGGACCAGTCGGCCTTCCTGCTGCGCAAGCGCGCCGAGCGCGAGGTCGGCGTCTACTTCCCGTCGCTGTCCGCGCGGACCATGGTCTACAAGGGCATGCTGACCACCGGGCAGCTGGAGCCGTTCTTCCCCGACCTGTCCGACCGCCGGTTCGCCACCGCGATCGCCCTGGTCCACTCCCGCTTCTCGACCAACACCTTCCCCAGCTGGCCGCTGGCCCACCCGTACCGGTTCATCGCCCACAACGGTGAGATCAACACCGTCAAGGGCAACCGCAACTGGATGCGGGCCCGCGAGTCCCAGCTGGCCAGCGAGGTCTTCTCCGGCGACCTGGACCGGATCTTCCCGGTGTGCACCCCGGACGCGTCGGACTCCGCCAGCTTCGACGAGGTGCTGGAGCTGCTGCACCTCGGCGGCCGCTCGCTGCCGCACAGCGTGCTGATGATGATCCCCGAGGCGTGGGAGAACCACGACTCGATGGACCCGGCCCGCCGTGCCTTCTACCAGTTCCACTCCACGATGATGGAGCCGTGGGACGGCCCGGCCGCCGTGGCCTTCACCGACGGCACCGTGGTCGGCGCGGTGCTGGACCGCAACGGTCTGCGCCCGGGCCGCTACTGGGTCACCGAGGACGGCCTGGTGGTGCTCTCCTCCGAGGTCGGCGTGCTGGACATCGAGCCGGGCAAGGTCGTCCGCAAGGGCCGCCTGCAGCCGGGGAAGATGTTCCTGGTCGACACCGCGCAGCACCGCATCATCGAGGACGACGAGATCAAGGCCCAGCTCGCCGCCGAGCAGCCGTACGCCGAGTGGCTCGACGCCGGCCTGATCCACCTCAAGGACCTGCCCGAGCGTGAGCACATCGTGCACACCCACGCCTCGGTCACCCGCCGCCAGCAGACCTTCGGCTACACCGAGGAGGAGCTGCGCGTCATCCTGGCGCCGATGGCCAGGAGCGGCGCCGAGCCGATCGGCTCGATGGGCACCGACTCGCCGATCGCCGCGCTCTCCGAGCGCCCGCGGCTGCTGTTCGACTACTTCACCCAGCTGTTCGCGCAGGTCACCAACCCGCCGCTGGACGCCATCCGCGAGGAGCTGGTCACCTCGCTGATCTCGACGGTCGGCCCGCAGGGCAACCTGCTGGAGCCCGGCCCGGCGTCCTGCCGCAGCGTGACCCTGCCGTTCCCGGTGATAGACAACGACGAACTGGCCAAGCTCGTCCACATCAACGCCGACGGCGACCTGCCGGGCCTGAAGGCCGTCACGCTCTCCGGCCTGTACCGGGTCGCGGGCGGCGGCGAGGCGCTGGCCGCGCGGCTGGCCGAGATCTGCGCCGAGGCGGACGCCGCCATCGAGAGCGGCGCCCGGCTGATCGTGCTCTCCGACCGGCACTCGGACGCCGAGCACGCGCCGATCCCGTCG
This sequence comes from Actinomycetota bacterium, assembly GCA_048498775.1. Classification (GTDB taxonomy): domain Bacteria; phylum Actinomycetota; class Actinomycetes; order Streptomycetales; family Streptomycetaceae; genus JBEHXI01. The sequence continues at coordinate 46,056 of JBEHXI010000003.1, forward strand.
CTGCTGCTCACCTCCGCCGTCCACCACCACCTGATCCGGACCAAGACCCGCACCCAGGTCGGCCTGATCATCGAGGCCGGCGACGTGCGCGAGGTCCACCACGTGGCGCTGCTGGTCGGCTACGGCGCCGCCGCGGTCAACCCGTACCTGGCCATGGAGTCGGTCGAGGACCTGGTCCGTGCCGGAACGTTCCTGCAGGACATCGACCCCGAGGTCGCGCTCAAGAACCTGATCAAGGCGCTGGGCAAGGGCGTGCTGAAGGTGATGTCCAAGATGGGCATCTCCACCGTCGCCTCCTACCGCGGCGCCCAGGTCTTCGAGGCCGTCGGCCTGGACGAGAACTTCGTCGAGACCTACTTCCACGGCACCACCACCAAGATCGGCGGCGCCGGCATCGACGTCATCGCCGCCGAGGTCGCCGCCCGGCACGCCAAGGCCTACCCGGCCTCCGGCATCGCCGCGGCGCACCGCCGCCTGGAGATCGGCGGCGAGTACCAGTGGCGCCGCGAGGGCGAGCCGCACCTGTTCGACCCGGAGACGGTCTTCCGCCTCCAGCACTCCACCCGCACCCGGCGCTACGACATCTTCAAGAAGTACACCGAGCGGGTCAACGAGCAGTCCGAGCGCCTGATGACGCTGCGCGGCCTGTTCAACCTCAAGGCCGGCGAGCGCCCGCCGGTGCCGATCGACGAGGTCGAGCCGGTCTCCGAGATCGTCAAGCGGTTCTCCACCGGCGCGATGTCGTACGGCTCGATCAGCCGCGAGGCCCACGAGACCCTCGCCATCGCCATGAACCAGCTGGGCGCCAAGTCCAACACCGGTGAGGGCGGCGAGGACGCGGACCGCCTCTACGACCCGGCCCGGCGCAGCGCCATCAAGCAGGTCGCCTCCGGCCGCTTCGGCGTCACCAGCGAGTACCTGGTCAACTCCGACGACATCCAGATCAAGATGGCGCAGGGCGCCAAGCCCGGCGAGGGCGGCCAGTTGCCCGGCCACAAGGTCTACCCGTGGGTCGCCAAGACCCGGCACTCCACCCCGGGCGTCGGCCTGATCTCGCCGCCCCCGCACCACGACATCTACTCCATCGAGGACCTCGCCCAGCTGATCCACGACCTGAAGAACGCCAACCCCCAGGCGCGCATTCACGTCAAGCTGGTCTCCGAGGTCGGCGTCGGCACCGTCGCCGCGGGTGTCTCCAAGGCCCACGCGGACGTCGTGCTGATCTCCGGCCACGACGGCGGTACCGGCGCGTCCCCGCTGACCTCGCTGAAGCACGCGGGCGGCCCCTGGGAGCTCGGCCTGGCCGAGACCCAGCAGACCCTGCTGCTCAACGGCCTGCGCGACCGCATCGTGGTGCAGACCGACGGCCAGCTGAAGACCGGCCGCGACGTGGTCATCGCCGCGCTGCTCGGCGCCGAGGAGTTCGGCTTCGCCACCGCGCCGCTGGTGGTCTCCGGCTGCGTGATGATGCGGGTGTGCCACCTGGACACCTGCCCGGTCGGCATCGCCACCCAGAACCCGGTGCTGCGCGAGCGCTTCACCGGCAAGCCCGAGTTCGTCGTCAACTTCTTCGAGTTCATCGCCGAGGAGGTCCGCGAGCTCCTCGCCGAGCTGGGCTTCCGCAGCATCGAGGAGGCCGTCGGCCACGCCGAGCTGATCGACGTCAGCCGCGCCGTCTCGCACTGGAAGGCGCAGGGCCTGGACCTGGCCCCGCTGCTGTACGTGCCCGAGCTGCCCGAGGGCACGCCGCTGCACCGCACCACCGCCCAGGACCACGGCCTGGACAAGGCGCTCGACAACGAGCTGATCCGGCTCGCCGACGACGCGCTGCGCGAGGGCACCCCGGTCCGCGCCCAGCTGCCCATCCGCAACATCAACCGCACGGTCGGCACCATGCTCGGCCACGAGGTGACCAAGCGGTACGGCGGCGACGGCCTGCCCGAGAACACCATCGACATCACCTTCACCGGCTCGGCCGGCCAGTCCTTCGGCGCGTTCCTGCCCAAGGGCGTCACCCTGCGGCTGGAGGGCGACGCCAACGACTACGTCGGCAAGGGCCTGTCCGGCGGCCGCGTCATCGTCCGCCCGGACCGCGCCGCCGACCACCTCGCCGAGTACTCGGTGATCGCCGGCAACACCCTGGCGTACGGGGCGACCAGCGGCGAGCTGTTCCTGCGCGGCCGGGTCGGCGAGCGCTTCTGCGTCCGCAACTCCGGCGCGACGGTGGTGGCCGAGGGCGTCGGCGACCACGGCTGCGAGTACATGACCGGCGGCCGGGCCGTGGTGCTCGGCGAGACCGGCCGCAACTTCGCCGCCGGCATGTCGGGCGGCATCGCCTACGTGCTCGACCTCGACCCGGACAACGTCAACCCCGGCCTGGTCGGCATCGAGGAGCTCGACGACGCCGACCGGCAGTGGCTGCACGATGTGGTGCGCCGCCACCAGGAGGAGACCGGCTCCACCGTGGCCGAGGCACTCCTCGCCGACTGGGACACCAACGTCAACCGATTCGGCAAGATCATGCCGAGGGACTACAAGGCAGTGCTCGCCGCCAAGGACGCCGCCGAGCGAGCCGGACTCTCCGAGTCCGAGACCACCGCGAAGATGATGGAGGCGGCACATGGCTGACCCGAAGGGCTTCCTGACCACCGGGCGCGAGGTCGCGCAGTCCCGCCCGGTCGAGGAGCGGGTCAAGGACTGGAACGAGGTCTACGTCCCCGGCTCCCTGCTGCCGATCATCAGCAAGCAGGCCGGCCGGTGCATGGACTGCGGCATCCCGTTCTGCCACAACGGCTGCCCGCTGGGGAACCTCATCCCGGAGTGGAACGACTACGCCTACCGCGGCGACTGGCGGGCCGCCAGCGAGCGGCTGCACGCGACCAACAACTTCCCGGAGTTCACCGGCCGCCTGTGCCCGGCTCCGTGTGAGTCCGCGTGCGTGCTCGGCATCAACCAGCCGCCGGTGACCATCAAGAACGTCGAGGTCACCATCGCCGACAAGGCGTGGGAGTCCGGCGACATCACCCCGCAGCCGCCGGAGCGGCTGTCCGGCAAGACCGTGGCCGTCGTCGGCTCCGGCCCGGCCGGACTGGCCGCCGCCCAGCAACTGACCCGGGCCGGGCACACCGTGGCCGTCTTCGAGCGCGCCGACCGCATCGGCGGGCTGCTGCGCTACGGCATCCCCGAGTTCAAGATGGAGAAGCGGCACATCAACCGCCGCATCGAGCAGATGCGCGCGGAGGGCACCAAGTTCCGCACCGGCGTGGAGATCGGCCGGGACATCCCCGCCGACGGCCTGCGCAGGCGGTACGACGCGGTGGTCATCGCCGCCGGCGCCACCACCGCCCGCGACCTGCCGGTGCCCGGCCGCGAGCTGAACGGCATCTACCAGGCGATGGAGTACCTGCCGCTGTCGAACAAGGTCCAGGAGGGCGACTACGTCACCTCCCCGATCTCGGCCGAGGGCAAGCACGTCGTCGTCATCGGCGGCGGCGACACCGGCGCCGACTGCGTGGGCACCGCCCACCGGCAGGGCGCCGCCTCCGTCACCCAGCTGGAGATCATGCCGCGTCCCTCGGAGGAGCGCCCGGACAACCAGCCGTGGCCGACCTTCCCGATGACGTTCAAGATCACCTCCGCGCACGAGGAGGGCGGCGAGCGCATCTACGCGGTCAACACCACCCACTTCGAGGGCGACGAGGACGGGAACGTGCAGTTCCTGCACCTGGTCGAGGTCGAGTTCACCGGCGGCCGGTTCGAGCCGAAGGCGGGCACCGAGCGCAAGATCCCCGCGCAGCTGGTGACCCTGGCCATGGGCTTCACCGGGACCGACGTGAAGAACGGCCTGGTGGAGCAGCTCGGCCTGGAGCTGGACGCGCGCGGCAACGTCGCCCGCGACGCCCACTTCGCCACCAACGTCGACGGCGTCTTCGTCGCCGGTGACGCCGGCCGCGGCCAGTCGCTGATCGTGTGGGCCATCGCCGAGGGCCGCTCCGCCGCCCGCGCGGTGGACCGCTACCTCACCGGCGCCAGCACCCTGCCCGCCCCGATCCGCCCGACCGACCGCGCCCTGGCGGTCTGACCGGCCACCACGCCGAACCGCGGCGCCCGCCATCCCGGATCCTCCGGGAGGGCGGGCGCCGCGGCCGTTTCCGGCTCAGGTCTCGCAGTCCAGCTCGGAACGGCACAGCGCGCAGCGGGCCGTCACCCGCCCGCGCACCGGCAGCCGCAACCGCTGCCCGCACACCGGACACGGGAACGACACCCGCAGCGGGGCCGGCCCGGAGAACTCGTACCCCAGCTCCACCGAGCGCACCAGCGGCCCCGCCGCCCCGCGCCGCAGCTCCAGCTCGGACGCCGCGTACCTGCGGTCCGCGGCGTAGCGGCGGCGGCTCGCCCACCCGGCGGCCCGCAACGGCGGCCGCCGCAGATCCTGCCGCGCCCGCTCCGCGCCGGCCCGGTAGGCGTCCCGCGCCTGCGGGCTGAAGAACCACGGCTCGATGTCGTCGCCGAACACCGCCGCCCGCTTGGCCAGCACCCACCCGAACTCCTCCGGCGTCAGGTAACCCAGCTTCAGCGCCTGCCGCACCAGCTTGTCACCGCGGATGGTGCTCTCCTCCCGGTAGGCGTCCAGCAGCAGCCAGCCCACGCCCAGATAGGCCGCCGCCGTGTCGGTGAGGATCTCGTTGTCGCGCGTCCCGGAGAACTCCAGGCCCAGCCGGTGCAGGTAGACATGCGTCACCTCGTGCGCCAGCGCCGCGCCGATGTCCCGCCGGTCCTCCTTGAACCGGGCGTTCAGCTCCACGAAGTACTCCGGGCCCGCCGACAGCTCCACGTTCGCCGCGTGCACCATGTCGCGGAACGCCACGATCACCCGCGCGTCCGGCAGCCGCAGATGCTGCACGATCACCCGCGCCACGTGCTGCGCGCCCAGATGGACGTCCGTCTCCGGAGCGATCCGCACCTCGTCCGGCAGCACACTGCGCGCGAAGGTGCTCACCGTGTCGTACGACAGGCGCCGGTACAGCGCGGTCAGGGCGGCCCGGACGGTCTCCAGGTGCGGGAAGCCGTGCACGATCGGCCCGGCGGCGGCCGCGTCGGGCGGGCCCGCCGGCTCGGTGTGACGGGACACGAGCACCTCCCCGGGGGCCGTACGTCACCGTCTCCGAGCCTACGTGGCCGCACCGCCCCTGTCGCCGGTGCCGTTCGCCCACGGCCGATCCGCCGCGGGCGCAATCCGGGGGCACCCGCCCGGCCGCGCGCCTACCGTCACGCCATGAGCCCCATGGAGACCACCCGGCTGACCGACGACCTGTGGCGCTTGCGCTTCCGCGTCGGCCAGGCCTACGCGCTGCGGACCGGGGACGGCTGCGTGCTGATCGACACCGGGCTGCCCGGCCACGAGCAGGACATCCTCGCCGCCCTCGACCACCTGCACGCCGGGCCGCCGCGCGCGATCGTGCTCACCCACTGCCACGACGACCACTGCGGCTCGGCCGCCGCCCTCGCCGCCGCCACCGGAGCACCGATCCTGGCCGGCGCCGGCGACGCGCCGTTCCTGCGCGGGACGGCCACCGTGCCGCCACCGGTGCTCGCCGACCGGGAACGCCCCCTCCACGCCCGCGTCACCCCCACCGTCCCACCCGCACCACGCCCCGTCCCCGTGGACCGCGAACTGTCCGACGGCGACACACTCGACTGGGGACAGCCCGCCCACGTCCTGCACATCCCCGGCCACACCCCGGGCAGCATCGCCGTCCACCTGCCCCGCTCCGGCGTGCTGTTCACCGGGGACGCCGTCGCCGCCACCGAGGACGGGCGGGTCATCCTCGGCGTCTTCAACACCGACCCGCCCCGCGCCGCCGACGCGATGCGCCGCCTGGCCACCCTCGACGCCGACATCGCGTGCTTCGGCCACGGCCCGGCCGTCGTAGGCGGCGCCGGACCGGTGCTGCGGCAGGCGGCGGCCCGGCTGTGAGGCGGGGCGCCGTCAGCCGTTCAGCTCTGCCCGTAACACAGGCAGAACGGGTGCCCGGCCGGATCGGTGTAGACGCGGAACCCCGACTTGGTGCCCTGCGAGTCCCGCAGGAACGTCGCACCGAGCGCGATGACCTCCCGGTGCGCCGCCTCGATGTCCGCCACGTCGAAATCCAGGTGCAACTGCTGCGGGTGATCCGGGTCCGGCCAGCGCGGCGGCCGCAGATCCGGGGCCAGCTGGAACGCCAGCCGCCCACTGCCGTCCGGGGCGTGCACCTCGCACCACCGCTCGCCCTCGTCGATGACCTGCCAGCCGAGGAGCGCGCCGTAGAACCGTGCCAGCGCCCGGGGATCCGGGCAGTCGAGGACCGTGCACTGCAGAGTGGCAATCATGGGTGCCAGTCTCCCGCACCGGCACACCGACGCGACAGATCCCCGCGTGCTCGCGTGGTGGGGTCGCCCGATGCGGCAGCATGTGGCCATGCCGCCACTGACCCGCACGGAAGCCGAAAACCGGGCACGCCTCCTCGACGTCCACCACTACACCGTCGACCTCGACCTCACCCGCCCGGACGAGCTGTTCGGCTCGACCACCACCATCCGCTTCACCGCCCGCGACCCCGGCGCGACGACCTTCGTCGAACTCAAACCCGCCGCCCTGCACCGCGCCGTCCTCAACGGGCGGCCCCTCGACCCCGGGCAGCTGCGCGACAACCGCCTGGAACTGACCGGCCTGGCCGCCGACAACGAACTCACCGTCGAGGCCGACATGCGCTACTCGTCCACCGGCGAGGGCCTGCACCTGTTCTGCGACCCCGCCGACGGCGAACGCTACCTGTACTCCCAGTGCTGCCTCGACGACGCCCAGCGCGTCTTCGCCTGCTTCGACCAGCCCGACCTCAAGGCCACCTTCGACATCTCCGTCACCGCGCCGCCCGGCTGGACCGTCGTCTCCAACGGCGTCACCACCGAGGACCCCGCACGGCCCGGCCGCTGGCACGCCACCACCACCCCGCCCCTGAGCACCTACCTCGCCGCCGTCGTCGCCGGCCCCTACCACACCGTAAGAGCCGAACACCGCGGCCTGCCGCTCGCGCTGCACTGCCGCCGCTCCCTCGCCCCCCACCTCGACCGCGACGCCGACGAGCTGTTCACCCTCACCCGCGACTGCCTCGACCACTACGCCGGCCTCTTCGACGAGCCCTACCCGTTCGACTCCTACGAACAGGCCTTCGTACCCGAGTTCAACGCCGGCGCCATGGAGAACCCCGGCCTGGTCACCATCCGCGACGAGTACCTCTTCCGCTCCGCGGTCACCGACACCGAACGCCAGTGGCGCGCCGCCGTCATCGCCCACGAGATGGCCCACATGTGGTTCGGCGACCTGGTCACCATGGCCTGGTGGGACGACCTGTGGCTCAACGAGTCCTTCGCCGAGTACATGGGCTGGCAGACCGCCGCCGTCGCCACCCGCTTCACCGGAGCCTGGGCCGCCTTCGCCGGCACCCGCAAGAACTGGGGCTACGCCGCCGACCAGCGGCCCACCACCCACCCCGTCGCCCCACCCGCCGACGCCGTACCCGACACCGCCTCGGCGCTGAGCAACTTCGACGGCATCTCCTACGCCAAGGGCGCCTCCGCGCTGCGCCAACTCGTCGCCTGGCTCGGCGAGAAGACCTTCCTGGCCGGCGTCAACGACCACATCACCCGCCACCGCTTCGGCAACGCCACCCTCGCCGACTTCCTCGACTCCCTCACCCGCGCCGCCGACGGCCGCGACGTCCACGCCTGGGCCGAACGCTGGCTGCGCACCCCCGGAGTCGACACCCTGGAGGTGGACGACACCGGCGACGGCGCCCTGCGCGTCACCCGCCGCACCGGCAGCCGCCCCCACCACCTCGCCATCGGCCTGTACGACACCACCGAAAGCCCCGGCCGGCTGCGCCTGAGCCACACCCTCCTCGCCGAACTGCCCGCCGACCAGGACCACACCGTCCTGCCCCTGCCCGGCGACCAGACCCGGCCCCGGATCGTCATCCCCAACGACGGCGACCTGAGCTACTGCAAGGTCCGCACGGACCCCGGCACCTGGACCACCGCCACCACCGCCCTGTCCGCCGTACCCGGCGCCCTGTCCCGCGCGGTGCTGTGGACCGCCGCCCGCGACCGGCTCCGCGACGCCGAACTGACCCCCGCCGAGTACCTGCGCACCGTCACCACCCACCTGCCCGCCGAGACCGACACCGCCCTCATCGAGGACGTCCTGAACCACACCCGCGGCACCGTCGTCGACTGCTACCTGCCCCCCGGGCAGCGCGCCGCCGCCCTCGACGACCTCACCGCGGTGTGCCGCGCCCTCCTGCGCCACCCCGCCAGCGCGACCGACGGCGACGCGCGACTCGCCGCCCTGCGCACCCTCATCGACTCCGCCCACACCACCGAAGCGGCCCGCGAACTCGAACACTGGCTCGCCCACGGCACCATCCCCGGCGGCCCCGACCTCGACCCGGAACTGCGCTGGCGCATCACCCTGCGCCTGTGCGTCATCGGCGCCGCCAGCGAGACCGAGATCGGCGCCGAACTCGAACACGACCCCACCTCCACCGGCCGGGAAGCCGCCGCCCGCTGCCGCGCCGCCCTGCCCACCGCCGCCGCCAAACGCCTCGCCTGGCACGCCCTCTTCGAGGACGACACCCTCTCCACCCACCAGGTCACCGCGACCGCCCAGGGCTTCTGGCAGCCCGAACACCACCCGGTGCTCGACGAGTACACCACCGCCTGGTTCGACGCCGCCGCCCGCACCGCCCAGCGCCGCGGCCCGGCCGTCGCCACCGCCCTGACCGTCCACGGATTCCCCCGCCACGCCGCCGAACCGGCCGTCGCCGCGGCCGGCGAGGCATGCCTGGCCCGGGACGACCTGCCCCCCGTCTTCCGCCGCCGGCTGACCGACCAACTCGACGACCTCAAGCGCGCCATCCGGGTCCGCGCCACCGCGGGCTGACCCCGCACACCCACCGGCGGCCACGGCCGGCCGGGGAGCCGGAAAGGTTACGGCTCCCCGGCCGGCCGTCCCCCTTTCGGGTAAGAAATCGCTGAGCTGCCCGGGTGGCCACCACCCCCAGCGGCAACACTGGGCGTGCCCCGACCAGGCCCCGCCTCGCCACCGCCGCACCCGAAGGGCAGCGCATGCCACCCCTGGACGACAACGGCGCCCCGGCCATCGGCGCCCCCCAGCCCGCCGCCCGGCCCGCCGCCGAGACAGCGGCCGGCCCCGGCAGGCCACGCCCCGGCCGGCCGCCCGCCCTGGCCGGCGGAAGCGAGGCGGCCCGCAGACTCCGCCCCCTGCTCGACACCGTCCTCGACGCGCTCAGCGAGGGCGCCGCCCACCGCGCCGGCCCCCTGCCCGCCGGCGGACCCGACACCGTCGCCCGGCAGGTCCTCGCCGCCGCCACCCCCGTGTTCCCCGACACCGGCACCGGAGCCGACGAGGCACTCCACACCCTCGTCCGGGCACTCGCCGCGGGCGCCGCCGACCCCGCCGACCCCTACTGCACCGCCCACCTGCACGGCCCGCCGCTCGCCATGGCCGTCGCCGCCGACCTCGCCGCCTCCGCCCTCAACCCCTCCCTCGACTCCTGGGACCAGGCCCCCGCCGCCTCCACCCTCGAAACCCTCGTCACCGCCGAACTCGCCCGGCTGGTCTACCCCGGCCACCCCGCACCCGACGCCGTCGTCACCACCGGCGGCACCGAGTCCAACCACCTCGCCCTGCTCCTCGCCAGGGAACGCGCCCGCGCCACCGGATCACCCGGCCCGCGCGTCCTGTGCGGCGCCAACGCCCACCACAGCGTCCACCGCGCCGCCTGGCTGCTCGGCCTGCCCGAACCCCAGGTGCTGCCCACCCCCAACGGAATCCTCGATCCCGCCGCCGCCGACCACGCCCTCCACAGCCTGCCCGGCCCCGTCCTCCTCGTCGCCACCGCAGGCACCACCGGCACCGGAGCCATCGACCCCCTCCCCGAACTCGCCCGCAGCGCCGCCGCCCACCGCGCCGAACTCCACATCGACGCCGCCTACGCCGGCCCCCTCCTCCTCAGCCCCCGCCGCCGCGCCCAGCTCACCGGCCTGCAGGCCGCCGCCTCCGTCACCTTCGACCTGCACAAACTCGGCTGGCAACCCATCGCCGCCGGACTGCTCGCCGTCCCCCGCACCATCGACCTACGGCCCCTGGAACACCGCGCCGACTACCTCAACGCCGCCGACGACACCGAAGCCGGCCTCCCCGACCTGCTCGGCCGCTCCCTGCGCACCACCCGCCGCCCCGACATCCTCAAGATCGCCGTCACCCTGCGCGCCCTCGGCCGCCAAGGACTCGCCGCACTCGTCGACCACGTCTGCGACCAGGCACAGCACCTCGCCCACCTCATCGACACCCACCCCCGCCTGGTCCTCCACTCCCGCCCCGCCATCAGCACCGTGCTCTTCCGGCCCGCGGGCGCCACCGACGAGCAGGTCGCCACCGTCCGCAGGGCACTGCTGACCGACGGCACCGCCGTCCTCGGCCGCTCCTACGCACCCGACCCGACCGGCACCCCCCGCCTCTGGCTCAAGATCACACTGCTCAACCCCACCACCCGCCCCCACCACCTCACCACCCTCCTGCGCCACGTCACCGAGGCCGCCGACCGAGCCACCCCGACCGCCGGGTCACCCCAGGAAGGAACACCCACCCGATGACCACCCCCCACACCGCCACCCCCGACGAACCGCTCGACCTCCTCGGCATCGGCATCGGACCCTTCAACCTCTCCCTCGCCGCCCTCGCCGACGCCCTGCCCACCCTGCGCACCGCCTTCTACGACCGGCGCCCCGCCTTCCACTGGCACCCCGGCCTCCTCATCGAAGGCACCACCCTCCAAGTCCCCTTCCTCGCCGACCTCGTCACCCTCACCGACCCCACCAGCCCCTGGTCGTTCCTCGCCTACCTCAAGGCGCACGAACGGCTCTACCCCTTCTACTTCGCCGAGCGCTTCCACGTCCCCCGCGCCGAATACGACGCCTACTGCCGCTGGGTCGCCCGCTCACTGCCCACCTGCCACTTCCGCCACCAGATCGACGCCGTCCGCTGGAACCCCGAACGCGACCTGTTCGAAGTGGACTTCACCCAACTCGACACCCACGGCCAGGCCGAAGCCCTCGGCCGCGCCCACACCCGCAACATCGTCCTCGGCATCGGCACCGCCCCCCACGTCCCCGACCGGCTACGCCCCCTCGCCGACGCCCCCACCGTCCCCGTCGTCCACTCCGCCGACTACCTCCCCAACCGCGAACGCCTCCTCGGCGCCGGCCACATCACCGTCGTCGGATCAGGACAGTCCGGCGCCGAGGTCTTCCTCGACCTGCTCCGCCGCCGCCCACCCGGCCGCGAACGCCTCGCCTGGGTCAGCCGCACCCAGGCCTTCGCCCCCATGGAGTACAGCAAACTCGGCCTGGAACACTTCACCCCCGACTACACCCGCTACTTCCGCGGCCTGCCCGACCCCGTCCGCGAACGCCTCCTCGCCCAGCAGTGGCAGCTCTACAAGGGCATCGACCACGCGACCATCGCCGCCATCCACGAAGAGTTGTACCAGCGCACTCTGACAACCGGCTCCGACCAGCCACAATGGCCCGACGTCACCCTCAGCCCCGGCGTCGCCGTCCGCACCGCGGGACGCATGGGCGCCAACCGCGTCGAACTCCACCTCGAACACGTCCAGCAGGGCACCCAGACCCGCCTCACCACCGACGCCGTCGTCCTGGCCACCGGCTACCGCGAACGCCCCGTCGAACCCCTGCTCGCCCCACTCGACCCCTACCTGCGGCGCGACACCGCCGGCCGCCTCCGCATCGACGAGCACCACCGCCTGGCCCTCGACCCCGCCGTGGCCGGCGCCATCCACGTCCAGAACGCCGAACGCCACACCCACGGCGTCGGCACCCCCGACCTCGGCCTCGGCGCCTGGCGCTCCGCCGTCATCCTCAACTCCCTGACCGGCCAGGACGTCTACCCGCTGCCCCGGCGCACCGCCTTCACCACCTTCGGCCTCGACGGCGCGCCCGGACCACGGACCTCCCTGACGGAGGCCGGCGTCACAACAGCGGTGTTCCCCCACGGGTGAGACGCCACGTGCCGGCACCGGCGTCGAACGAGGCCGGATCGATGGTTCCCTTCGCCTTCACCCAGGCGATGATCGTGTTGCGGATCTCGTCCGAGTTCGACCACACCGACGTCGCCGCCGCGACATGCGGGAAGTTCCCGCCGCCGTTCGCACGGTAGTTGTTCACCGCCAGCACGAACCGCGCCGCCGGATCCACCGCCGCACCCTGGAACGTCAGGTTCTGGATCCGGGAACCGGGCGGCTGGGAGATGTCGATGTCATAGCTCACCCCGCTGACCACGTCGTAGTTGTAGTCCGGAGTGCTGTCCGCATTGGTGATCTTCGTGACGTCGACCGGCGCCCCGGCCGGAGTCTGCACGTAGTACCGCGCCGACCACTCCAGATAGTCCTTGATCTGGGCGCCCGTCAGCAGACGGGCGTCCAGCGTGTTCTCGTACACATACAGCCCCGCCACATCCCGCAGCGAGACCTGACCCGCCGGAATGGACGCCGTGCGCGAGAAACACGCGGCCTGGGACAGCACCGGCAGACCCGCGTACGAGGTGCCCGCCAGCGCCGTGCGGACGGTCTCCGCCTGCACCACGTTGATGAAGTCGATGATCGGCGTCTGCCGGTACGGCGCCTCCGCCGCGGACATGGCCACCGTGCACGTCCCGATGACCTGGTTGACGTACGCGACCACCCGCTCGTGCTCGTCACGGACCAGCTTGACGATGTGCGGGTCCTCCGCCGCCGTGTTCGCGTTGCGGACCTCCGCCGTCACCGAGGAGACCTCCCAGCGGCCCTCGGACCACTCCAGGTCGAGGTCGAACACGCTCAGCCGCATCCCCCACATCAACGGCTCGGAGAGCACCACCTTGCGGCCGGTCTCCGCGTTGACCACGATCGTGCACGGCCGCTCGACATGGGTGTGGCCCACCAGGATCGCGTCGATCCCCGGCACCTGCTCCGCCACCAGCGACGAGGCGTTCTCCGGATACGGCAGCGCGTCACCGTAGGAGGTGCGCCCGTCCAGACCCGAGTGATCCGTGCAGATCACCACGTCACAACCGAGCGAACGCAGCCTCGGCACATAGATCTTGGCCTGCTCCACCAGACCGGGGAACACCATCTTCCCCTGCACATTGCCCTTGTCCCAGATGGCGATGCCCGGATTGGTCAGGCCCAGGATGCCGACCTTCACATCCGGCGCGCCCGGCACCCGCAGGCGCTTGACCACATACGGCGGGAACGCCGGCCGAAGCGTCTTCGCGTCCAGCGCGTTGGCGGCCAGCAGCGGGAACTCGCACTGCTCCTGGAACTTGCGCAGCACCGGGATGCCGTAGTTGAACTCGTGGTTGCCCAGCGCCGCCGCGTCGTAGCGCATGTGGTTCATCGCCAGCGCCATGGGATGCACCGGGCCCCGCCTGCCGTCGCTCCCGGTGATCGGCTCGACCCGGGCGTAGTAGTACGACAGCTGGGTGCCCTGGATGATGTCGCCCGCGTCGATCAGCAGGGTGCGGTGGTGGCCCTTCTCGCGGCGGGCCTCCTCGACCAGCGTGGAGATCTTCGCCAGGCCCACGTCATTGTGCTGGGCGTCGTCGTACTCCTTGTCGGTGAAGTAGTCCCAGTTGAAGACGTGCCCATGGACATCGGTGGTGCCCAGGACCCGGAAGGAGAACCGCTTCGGCTCGTGGCCGTGCCCGTCCCCTCCGTCCGCCGGGTCCGCCTCGGCGGGGGTGGCGGCCAGCGCCTCGGCCCCGCCCGCCAGGGCCACGCCCGCGCCGGTCAGCGCCGAGTGGCCCAGAAACGTTCTGCGATCGATCGACATCCCACTGCTCTCCATCGGAGTCGGACGGTGAATCGCTGACGCCCGGGTGACGGACGTGACAGCGGACGTAACGCGCGTAGATTCTGGCGCAGCGGACCCGGTCCGCGACACCCCCGCGGTGTTGCCGTCAGGTAACCGGCGCGCCGCCAACCGCCGTCCGGGAGGCCGGAGATGGCCCCCGCGCCCGGGCCGCGCCCCGCCGCCCGCGCGCCGCATCACCCCAGGCCGAGGGAATTCTTCAGCATCACGTTCGAATATGACCGCTTACGTTCCGCAATCGGTCGACAACCTTTAACGCTGTGTACGACCGACCTTCTCCGGTGTACGGCTCTCTACTCGCCGGTAAGTCGTAGTCTCGAAGACATGCGCCGAGCGAAGATCGTCTGCACTCTGGGCCCCGCAAGCGACTCCTACGACCAGATCAAAGCCCTGGTCGAAGCCGGAATGGACGTGGCCAGGTTCAACCTCAGCCACGGCGGCCACGACGAGCACGAAGAACGCTACCGGCGCGTGCGCAAGGCGTCCGAGGAGGCCGGACGCAGCGTCGGCGTCCTCATCGACCTTCAAGGCCCGAAAATCCGGCTCGGCCGCTTCGCCGAAGGGCCTGTAGTACTTGAACGCGGCGACGAGTTCACCATCACGATGGACGACATCGAAGGCGACCGGCAGATCTGCGGCACCACCTACAAGGGACTCGCCGCCGACGTCAGCAGGGGCGAGCGCATCCTCGTCGACGACGGACGCGTCACCCTGGAGGTGACCGACGTCGAGGGCCCCCGCGTCCACACCATCGTCATCGAAGGCGGCATCGTCTCCGACAACAAGGGCCTCAACCTTCCCGGCGTCGCCGTCGGCGTCCCCGCCCTGTCCGACAAGGACGTCCGCGACCTGCGCTGGGCCCTGCACCTCGGCGCCGACATCGTCGCCCTGTCGTTCGTCCGCAGCGGCCGCGACGCCGAGGACGTCCACCGGATCATGCGCGAGGAAGGACGACGCGTCCCCGTCATCGCCAAGATCGAAAAGCCCCAGGCGGTCGACCGGCTCGAAGAGATCGTCGCCGCCTTCGACGGCATCATGGTCGCCCGCGGCGACCTCGGCGTGGAGATGCCGCTGGAGAAGGTGCCCATGGTGCAGAAGCGCGCCGTCAAGCTCGCCCGGCGCAACGCCAAGCCGGCCATCGTCGCCACCCAGATGCTCGAGTCCATGATCGACGCCTCCCGCCCGACGCGTGCCGAGGCATCCGACGTCGCCAACGCGGTCATGGACGGCGCCGACGCGGTGATGCTCTCCGGCGAGACCAGCGTCGGCAAGTACCCCGTCGAGACGGTCAAGACGATGGGCCGCATCGTCGCCGCCGCCGAGGAGGACATGCTCTCCGGCGGCCTGCCGCCGCTCACCGAACGCGCCAAGCCCCGCACCCAGGGCGGCGCCGTCGCCCGCGCCGCCGCCGAGATCGGTGACTTCCTCGACGCCAGGCTGCTGGTCGCCTTCACCCAGAGCGGCGACACCGCCCGCCGGCTGTCGCGCTACCGCTCGCCGATCCCCGTGCTGGCCTTCACCCCCGATCCGGCCACCCGCTCCCAACTCAACCTCACCTGGGGCGTGGAGACCCTCCTCGGGCCGGTCGTGGAGACCACCGACGACATGGTCCAGCAGGTCGAGAGGGAACTGCTGCGGATCGGCCGCTGCAGCCAGGGCGACGTCGTCGTGATCACCGCAGGCTCCCCGCCCGGCGTGCCCGGCACGACGAACATGGTCCGGGTGCACCGCATCGGCGCGGAGGCTCCGCCGAGGGGGTAGGGGCGCGGTGGAGCAGGCGGGCCGTGGGGCTGTGAGCGTTGCAACTCCTCGGACTCGGCTGGAGGTTCGGGCTCCGGGCTGTGACTTCGGGCTGCGGACTGTGACTTCGGGCTTGGGCTGTGACTTCGGGCTTTGGGCTGGAAGTTCAGGCTTCGGGCCGGAAGTTCGAGCTCCGGGCTAGAACTTCGGGCCGACATGGCGGTCCATGAGGGCGACGGAGGCTCGGCGGGCGACGGAGATGTCCTTGGCGTTGCTCTGCTTCCACTCCACGCCAAGCCGGTCGAGCGCGTCGGTGTACAGCGCGCGGATGTCGTCCGAGGTGTTGCTGAAGAAGTACCGCGGGTATTCGTACCGTTTCCGCCGGCCACCGACCTGGCGCTCCGTCCAGTTGGTGATCCGGCATCCGTCGGAGTGGACCAGCCCGCGGACAAACGGCCAGAGATGAGCGTCCACAATGTCCCGCTGCCATGGCGCGAGGGTGATTCGGCGGTTGTGTTTCGGGCCGGGACCGGTTTGCGGCAGCAGGCATGGCCAGTGCTTGCTGTAGCAGGTGACCATGGTGCAGCCCCGCCCCCGGACCCGGCACACGCGGTTCTCCGGGCGGATGGCGTGTATGGCGTCGGCGCACGCGTCGATCAGGCCGGGCCAGGAATCGGCGCACGCGATCCGTAGGGCCCAGCCTCCGTTGGGCTGGGCGCTCACGCAGCCGTCGCCGAGATAGAGCCCGAGGAGGTAGGCGTACTCGCCTGCCGGCTGGGGGAGTTCAGGAGGGTCCTGACATCGTGGACAGGTGGGCCGGGGAAAGGCCGGCTCGATTCTGACGCGCCATTGCCGCAGGGTGCTGCGGGACACTCCGGTCAGCCGGCCGGCGGCGTCCAGGCTGTGACCGGCGTCGAGAAGGGCGAGGGCTCGCTTGCGGGTGTGCATGTCGTACATGCGGCCAGCTTGGCCGAACACGCGTACGCATTGAAGGAATCGGTGTCGCGTTCACCCTGATCGGTGAACCGTGCCGATTGTTTAGTCGCCCTTGGAATCGAAGGTAGAGTGCCCCGAGTCGGATTTGAACCGACACTGTATGGGTTTTGAATCCATCGCCTCTGCCAATTGGGCTACCGGGGCTCCTTCAAAATGAAGGATAGCGGATACCCGCTGTGACTCAAACATACCGGAGCTCGGTAGGCTCGTGCATGCACCCCAGTCCGGAAGCGAGGAGCCCAGTGAGCGCCGCTGACGCCCCCGACGAGAAGATCGCCGCAGACGGTGAGCAGTCGCACGTCCCGCCGCACACGACCCGCGTCGTGATCGCCGAGGACGAGGCGCTGATCCGGCTCGACCTGAAGGAGATGCTGGAGGAGGAGGGCTACTCCGTCGTGGGCGAGGCGGGGGACGGCCGGCGGGCCGTCGAGCTGGCCGAGGAGCTCCGTCCCGACCTGGTGATCCTCGACGTGAAGATGCCGGTGCTGGACGGCATCTCCGCCGCGGAGCGGATCGCCGGTGACCACATCGCGCCGGTGCTGATGCTGACCGCCTTCTCGCAGCGGGACCTGGTGGAGCGGGCCCGGGACGCCGGGGCGATGGCGTACCTGGTCAAGCCGTTCAGCAAGAGCGATCTGGTGCCGGCGATCGAGATGGCGGTCTCGCGGTTCGCCGAGCTGAGGGCGCTGGAGGCCGAGGTCGCGGACCTGGCGCAGCGCCTGGAGACCCGCAAGCTGGTGGACCGGGCGAAGAGCGTGCTGCAGAGCAAGTACGGGTTGTCGGAGCCGGCGGCGTTCCGCTGGATCCAGAAGACCTCGATGGACCGGCGTCTTTCGATGCAGCAGGTGGCGCAGGCGGTGCTGGACGAGGTGGGGACGGAGAAGGGCTGACCCGGCTGCGGGGTCCGGGGCCGGTGGGTCGCCGGAGCCGCCTGATGTGTGGACGGACCGGTTCCGCCGGGTGGCGGGGCCGGTTCGTTGCTTCCGGCCGGGGGTGCCGGGTGTCCGGTGGGTGCGGGAGTTGTGCACGGTTCCGTCACACGGGTGGCCCGCGGCTCGGGCCGCCGCCTCGGGCGGTTCTCGTTTCCGCTGGTCGATGGCGGATTTCGGACGTATGACGCAGGTCACAGGCTGATCACATATTGCGGCGCGCTCTGTCTGCTTGCTTGATCACCGCATAGGTTTCCGGCCACGTCACGCGGAGTGTGTGGCGGGGGTGTCGCGGAGGCGCGAGGTGTCGCGTCGGCGCATCCGGGATTCCGACGGCCGTAGGGGGTCCGCGGTGCTCAGCAAGAGGCTCGTTCAGTTCACTGTTCCGATGGCTGTGGGGGCGTTGGCGCTCACCGCGTGTGGCGGGAAGAGCGGTAGTGCCGGTTCGAACGGCAAGCCGACGTATTCGATCGGTTTCCAGGGGCCGTTGTCCGGTGACAACAGCGCGCTGGGCATCAACGAGGACGACGGGGTGAAGCTCGCCGTCGACGAGGCGAATGCCAGAGGTGACCTGCCGTTCACGCTGAAGGTGGCGGAGGGTGACGACCAGGGCACGCCGGACCAGGCGCCGGCGGCGGCGCAGAAACTGATCGCGGACAGCAGTGTGGTGGCCGTGGTCGGTCCGGCGTTCTCGGGTGCGACGAAGGCGTCCGCGGGGCTGTACGCGCAGTCGAAGCTGGTGACGGTGTCGCCGTCGGCGACGAACCCGACGCTGACCGACCCGAAGAATGGTTTCACCGCCTTCCTGCGTGGTGCGCCGAACGACAACATGCAGGGCCACGGCATGGCCGAGTTCCTGGCGAAGAAGATCAAGGCCAAGACGGTCTACGTGGTGGACGACAAGACCGACTACGGCGTGGGGCTGGCCGAGGTGGCCCGCAACGAGCTGAAGGCGGCGGGCGTGACGGTCGTCAACGACAGCGTGCCGCAGAAGACCCCGGACTACACCACGGCCGCCACGAAGGTGGTCAACGCGCATCCGGACGCCCTGATCTACGCCGGTTACTACGCGGACCTGGCGCCGTTCGCGAAGAAGCTGAAGGACGCGGGCTTCAAGGGCGTCGGGATATCGGGTGACGGGTCGAAGGACGACAAGTTCGTGCAGCTGGCCGGTCCGGCCGCCGAGAGCTGGTACCTGACCTGCCCGTGCACCGACGCGACCAAGGAGCAGAACACCAAGGACTTCGCGGCGGCGTACCAGAAGAAGTTCGGGGTCGCGGCGGGCACCTACTCGGGCGAGGCCTACGACATCACCAACATGATCATCGGTGAGATGAAGAAGCTCGGCAAGGACGTCACGCGCGACAAGCTGCTCGCGGCGCTGCGGACGGCCGACTACCAGGGCCTGACGAAGGAGTTCTCCTTCGACGCGAACGGCGAGTTCAAGGGCAAGAACGTGTACATCTACCAGGTGAGGTCGGGCAAGATCGAGTACCTGGGTGACGCGGACACCGTCAGCCAGGGCTGACGCCGCGACATGGCTGTCTACGACCACTTCTGGGACTACTTCATCCCGGGACTGACGTCCGGCTCGATGTACGCCGTGATCGCCATCGGTTACACGATGGTCTACGGCGTACTCCAGCTCATCAACTTCGCGCACAGCGAGGTGCTCATGATGGGTGGTTTCGGTTCCCTGCTGGTGCTCACCCAGTTGGGGCCGAAGGAGCCGCACGGGCTGGCGTCGGTCGGGTTCGTGCTGGTGGGACTGGTCGCCGGGGCGGTGTTCGGTGCGCTCACCGCCCTCGGCCTGGAGCGGGGCGCGTACCGGCCGCTGCGCCGGCGCAACGCGCCCCGCCTGGTCTTCCTGATCAGCGCGATCGGGGCGTCCTTCTTCCTGTACAACCTGGCGGGCAAGCTGTGGGGCCGCAATCCGCTGCCGATGCCCGACCTCTACACCAACGGTGAGGTGTTCAGCGTCTTCGGCACCCCGGTGAAGATCACGCAGTTGCTGATCATCGGGGCGGCCGTGGTGATGATGGTCGGTCTCGATCTGGTGGTGAACCGGACCAAGCTGGGTGCCGGTATCCGGGCCGTCGCGCAGGACGCGGAGACGGCCGCGCTGATGGGGATCGACATCGACCGGGTGATCTCGCGGACGTTCGTCATCGGCGGGCTGCTGGGGGGTGCGGCCGGGTTCCTGTTCGGGTTCGGCATCTACACGCAGGTCGTGTTCACGATGGGGTTCCTGCCGGGGATCAAGGCGTTCGCGGCGGCGGTGCTCGGCGGGATCGGGAACGTGCGCGGGGCGATGGTGGGCGGTCTGCTGCTGGGGATCGTGGAGAACCTGAGTGCTCCGGTGTTCGGCAGCCAGTGGATCGACGTGACCGCGTTCGTGGTGCTGGTGGCGGTGCTGATGTTCCGGCCGACCGGCATTCTCGGCGAGCGGCTGGGGAGGTCGGCGTGAGCGGTGCTGTCTCGACGCGGGAGGCGTCGGTCCCGGTGGCTGTCGCGCGGTTGCGGCAGCGGGCCTGGTATCGCGAT
The DNA here is from genome assembly GCA_048498775.1 of Actinomycetota bacterium. GTDB lineage: Bacteria > Actinomycetota > Actinomycetes > Streptomycetales > Streptomycetaceae > JBEHXI01. The sequence continues at coordinate 66,251 of JBEHXI010000003.1, forward strand.
CCGCGCTGGTCGCGGCTGGTGTCGTTGCTGGTCATCGGCTATGTGCTGGCGTTGATGACGGGCGATGACGGTGATCCGTCGGACATGTTGTCGGCGTTCGACGCGACCGACGGCTCGGTGCGGTTGTGGATCTGCCTGGGGCTGCTGGCGGCGCTGTGGGCGCTGCTGGAGTTCGGCGGGCCGGTGCGGGCGGTGCTGGGGGAGCGCGGGCGGGCGGTGGTCCGGCCGCTGGCGCCGGTGCGTGCCGCGTTCGCCGCGGACCGGCGGCTGCGGTGGGGTTCGCTGGCCGTGGTGCTGGTGGTGGCGGTGGTCGTCCCCGCGCTGGTGAACGTCTTCTGGCAGGAGGTGCTCGTCAGCCAGATGGGCATCTTCGTGCTGCTGGCGGTGGGTTTGAACGTGGTGGTGGGCTGGGCGGGTCTGCTGGACCTGGGCTTCATCGCGTTCTTCGCGGTGGGCGCGTACAGCGCGTCGTACTGGACGGGGCACCTGCCGGTGGCGCCGCCGGTGACGCTGAACGCGTTCGAGGCGGTTCCGCTGTCGGTGGTGACGTGTCTGCTGGCCGGGGTGCTGCTGGGTGGTCCGACGCTGCGGCTGCGGGGTGACTATCTGGCGATCGTGACGCTGGGGTTCCACGAGATCGTCTATCTGGTCGCCAAGAACGCGGACGGTTTCACGGGCGGTTCGCGTGGGGTGATCGGCATTCCGCACTTCGGTGTGCACGTCGGTCCGGTGAACTACGACTGGACGCTGGATCCGCTGCCGTACTGGTATCTGGTGCTGTTCTTCCTGGTGGTGCTGGTGGTCGTCTTCGGGCGGCTGGAGCACTCGCGGGTGGGGCGGATCTGGACGGCGATCCGGGAGGACGAGGTGGCGGCCGCCGCTTCGGGGATCGACACGGTGCGCTACAAGCTGCTGGCGTTCGCCATCGGCGCGTCGACGTCCGGGCTGGCCGGTGTGGTGTATTCCAGCAAGGTCGGTTTCATCAGTCCGGAGAACTTCCCGCTGGTGATGTCGGTGCTGGTGCTGGCGTATGTCGTGTTCGGCGGGATGGGGTCGATCCCGGGGGTGGTGGCGGGTGCCGCGCTGCTGGTGTGGTTGCCGAACTTCCTGCGGGACTACGTGAAGGACACCGACCGGTACATGTATCTCGGCGGTCTGCTGGTGGTCATGATGATCTACCGGCCGCAGGGGGTCATTCCGTCCCGGCGGCGGCAGCGTGAGCTGAGGCTGGCGGAGGAGGGGGTCGGGGACGCCGACGCCATGAGCGAGCCGGCAGGGGGTGTGGGCGCATGAGCGCGGCGTTGGACGAGCAGGCCGGGCCGGCCGGGCCGGCGGAGCAGACGGTGCTGGAGGTCCAGGGGGTGACCCTGCGTTTCGGCGGGTTGACGAGCCTGTCGGACGTGACGCTGCGGATGCGCCGCGGGGAGATCCTTGCGGTCATCGGGCCGAACGGCGCGGGGAAGACCTCGCTGTTCAACAGCCTGACCGGGGTGTACACCCCGCAGGAGGGCAGGGTGCTGTTCCGGGACGCCCAGGGCGGTGAGCACTCTCTGGTGGGGTGCAAGCCGTTCCGGGTGAACCGGCTGGGCCTGGCGCGGACGTACCAGAACATCCGGTTGTTCGCGGCGCTGACGGCGCTGGAGAACATCAAGGTGGCGGCGGAGGCGCGGCAGCGTTCCGGTCCGGTGTCGGTGATGCTGGGGCTGCCGCGGGCCCGTCGCGACGAGCGGGCCAGTGACGCCCGGGCCCAGGAGCTGCTGGCGTTCGTCGGGATGGCGGGCAAGCACAACGAGCTGGCGGGGGCGCTGTCCTACGGTGACCAGCGGCGGCTGGAGATCGCCCGGGCGCTGGCGACCGATCCGGCGGTGCTGCTGCTCGACGAGCCGGCCGCGGGGACCAATCCGACGGAGAAGCGGGAGCTGGAGGCGCTGATCCGGCGGATCAACCGGGAGCTGGGCATCGGTGTGCTGCTGATCGAGCACGACATGAAGCTGGTGATGTCGGTGGCGGACCGGGTGGTGGTGCTGAACTTCGGCAAGGTGATCGCCGAGGGGCGGCCGGCCGAGGTGCAGCGTGATCCGGCGGTGATCGAGGCGTATCTGGGGGCGCCGGCGGCCGCGGGGGCCGGTCGGCCGGCGGAGGAGGGGTCGTGACCGAGGCGCTGGATGTGCGGGGCGAGCCCGCGGCGGGGCCGGTCGGGCCGCCGCTGCTGGAACTGGTGGGCCTGCAGGTCCACTACGGGGCGGTGCAGGCGCTGAAGGGCGTGGACGTCTCGGTGCGGCAGGGCGAGGTGGTGGCCCTGCTGGGGGCGAACGGCGCCGGCAAGACGACGACGCTGCGTACCGTCTCCGGGCTGATCCGGCCGTCGCGGGGCGAGGTGCGCTTCGCCGGTGAGCGGATCGACGGGATCGCCGCGCACCAGGTGGTGTCGCTGGGGATCGGGCACGCGCCGGAGGGCCGGCGGGTCTTTCCGGCGATGTCGGTGCTGGAGAACCTGCGGATGGGGGCGTACCGGTTCCGCCGGGTGCCGTCGGAGGACCTGGACCGGGTGTTCACGCTCTTTCCGCGTCTCGCGGAGCGGCGGGCGCAGGCGGCGGGCACCCTGTCGGGCGGTGAGCAGCAGATGCTGGCGATCGGGCGGGCGTTGATGGGCCGGCCGAGCCTGCTGTTGCTGGACGAGCCGTCGATGGGGCTGGCGCCGCTGGTCGTCGCGCAGATCTTCGAGATCATCAGGGAGATCAACGAGCAGGGCACGTCGGTGCTGCTGGTGGAGCAGAACGCCGTGCAGGCGCTGGCGCTGGCGGACCGCGGCTATGTGCTGGAGACCGGTTCGGTGGTGATGGCGGCGGGCGCTGCCGAACTGCTGGCCGATCCGCGGGTGCGGGAGGCGTACCTGGGGGAGGGCGCGGTCTGACGCGGGTGTGGTGGCGGGGCGCCGACGGCGGCGCCCCGCTGCCGTGTCCGGTCAGCCCATGACCGCGTTGGGGTCGGTCACCACCCGCAGCAGGCAGGTCAGGCGGGCCGAGCAGATCCGGCGGTCCTGTTCGTCGCTGATGATGATCTCGTAGGTCGCGGTGGAGCGGCCGCGGTGCAGCGGGGTGGCGACGCCGGTGACCAGGCCGGAGCGGGTGCCGCGGTGGTGGGTGGCGTTGAGGTCCACGCCGACGGCGTACCGCTCGGGGCCGCAGTGCAGCATGGCGCCGACCGATCCCAGGGTCTCGGCGAGGACGGCGGAGGCGCCGCCGTGCAGCAGCCCGTAGGGCTGGGTGTTGCCCTCGACGGGCATGGTGCCCACGACCCGCTCCGGGGAGGCTTCGAGGATCTCGATGCCCATGCGGGCGCCGAGGTGGCCGGCGGAGAACAGGGCGGGCAGGTCGAGGCCGAGTCCCGCCCACTTCTCCAGGATCTCCGGCGGGAACGTCACGCTGGACTGCTCGCCCATGGAATCGGCTCCGATCTGCGGCGCCCGGCCCACCCGGTGGCGGACCCTCCGCCTCCCGGTGCCCGGCGCGTGTACGTCGTTGTATGTGGCGTGGACCGTCCTATCAGGAGTTCAGGGGGTCGCGGGGGCCTGGGCCGGGTGTTCTCGATCACGTGCCGGTTCCAGGCGTATCACCACGGACTTGGACGCCGGGGTGTTGCTGACGTCGGCGGTGTGGTCGAGGGGGACGAGGACGTTCGTCTCCGGGAAGTAGGCGGCGGCGCAGCCGCGCGGCGTGGGGTAGTGCACGACCCGGAAGCCCTCGGCTCGGCGCTCGGCGCCGTCGGGCCACTCGCTGACGAGGTCGGTGTAGGCGCCGTCGGCGAGCCCGTGGGCGGCGGCGTCCTCGGGGTGGAGCAGCACCACCCGGCGGCCGCCGCGGATGCCGCGGTAGCGGTCGTCGAGCCCGTAGATGGTGGTGTTGTACTGGTCGTGGGAGCGCAGGGTCTGCAGCAGCAGGCGGCCTTCGGGGACGGCCGGGTACTCCACGGGCGCCGCGGTGAAGTTGGCCTTTCCGGTGGCGGTGGGGAACAGGCGGCTGTCGCGCGGGGCGTGCGGCAGGGTGAAGCCGCCGGGGCGCGCGACCTTGGCGTTGAAGTCCTCGAAGCCGGGCACCACCCGGGCGATGCGGTCGCGGATCCGGCCGTAGTCGGCCTCGAACTCCTCCCACGGCACCACGCTGTCCGGGCCGAGGACGGCACGGGCCAGGCGGCAGACGATGGCCGGCTCGGACAGCAGGTGCGGGCTCGCCGGCTCCAGCCGTCCGCGGGAGGCGTGGACCATGCCCATGGAGTCCTCGACGGTGACGAACTGCTCGCCGCCCGCCTGGACGTCCCGCTCGGTGCGGCCGAGGGTGGGCAGGATCAGGGCGCGTGCCCCGGTGACCGCGTGGGAGCGGTTGAGCTTCGTCGAGATGTGGACGGTCAGGCGGGCGCGGCGCATCGCGGTCTCGGTGGCGGTGGTGTCGGGGGTGGCCGCGACGAAGTTGCCGCCCATGGCGAGGAACACCCGGGCCTCGCCGTCGCGCAGGGCGCGGATGGCGCGGACGACGTCGTGTCCGTGCCGGCGGGGGGCGGTGAAGCCGAACTCCTTCTCCAGCGCGTCGAGGAACGCGTCGGTGGGCCGTTCGACGATGCCCATGGTGCGGTCGCCCTGGACGTTGCTGTGGCCGCGCACCGGGCAGACGCCCGCGCCGGGCCGGCCGATGTTGCCCCGCAGCAGCAGGAGGTTGACGACCTCGCGGATGGTGGGGACGGCGTGCTTGTGCTGGGTCAGGCCCATCGCCCAGCACACCACCGTGGAGCGGGACCGGCGCACCAGGGCGGCGAGCTCCTCGATCCGCTCCCGCTCCAGGCCGGTGGCGCGCAGCACCTCGTCCCAGTCGGTGGCGCGGGCGGCGGCCGCGAACTCCTCGAAGCCGTGGGTGTGTTCCTCGATGAAGGCCCGGTCCAGGACGGTGCCGGGCGCGGCGTCCTCGGCCTCCAGGAGCAGCCGGGCCACGGCGCGGAAGAGCGCCTGGTCGCCGCCGAGCCGGATCGGCAGGAACAGGTCGGTCAGCGCGGTGCCGCCGGCGACGAGGCCGCGGGCGGTCTGCGGGTTCCTGAAGCGCTCCAGGCCCGCCTCGGGCAGCGGGTTGACGGTGACGATCCGGGCGCCGCCGGCCTTGGCCCTCTCCAGGGCGGAGAGCATCCGGGGGTGGTTGGTGCCCGGGTTCTGCCCGGCGACGATGATCAGGTCGGCGCGGTGCAGGTCCTCCAGCAGCACGCTGCCCTTGCCGATGCCGATGGTCTCGGTGAGGGCCGAGCCGGACGACTCGTGGCACATGTTGGAGCAGTCCGGCAGGTTGTTGGTGCCGAACTCGCGGGCGAGGAGCTGGTAGAGGAAGGCGGCCTCGTTGCCGGTGCGGCCGGAGGTGTAGAAGACGGCCTGGTCGGGGGAGTCGAGGTCGGTGAGCTCCGCGGCGATGATCTCGAAGGCCCGCTCCCACGGCACCGGCTCGTAGTGCTCGGCGCCCTCGGCGAGGTACATCGGCTGGGTCAGCCGGCCCTGCTGGCCGAGCCAGTAGCCGCTGCGGCGGGCGAGGTCGGCGACGCCGTGCCGGGCGAAGAAGTCGGGGGTGACCCGCCGCAGGGTGGCCTCCTCGGCGACCGCCTTGGCGCCGTTCTCGCAGAACTCGGCGCGGTGCCGGTGCTCTCCTTCCGGCCAGGCGCACCCCGGGCAGTCGAAGCCGTCCTTCTGGTTGACGCGCAGCAGCGTCAACGCGGTGCGCCGCACGCCCATCTGCCGGTTGGCGGCGCGCAGCGTGTGGGCGACGGCGGGCAGTCCGGCGGCCGCGTGCCGCGGGGAGCCGACCGTGGGGGCGTCCTGGACCGGGTCACCTGCGGGGGGCCTGCTCACCATGGTCGTTCCTCCCTTCCTGCGGGGGCTTCATGCGGGCGGGCCGGGTACCGGTGCCGCTGTCATCGAATCCTGCCATGACCCACTGACAGCGGGACCTCCTCGCGATGGGAGTGCGGTGCGCTGTCGGTGGTCCGTGGCAGGATCGGGGGCGTGGCAGATTCAGCATCGAAGACGACCGCGACGGCACCGACGCCGGCTGGCGACCGGCCGCGCCTGCTCCTGCTCGACGGGCATTCCCTGGCGTACCGCGCCTTCTACGCGTTGCCCGTGGAGAACTTCAACACGGCGACCGGCCAGCCGACGAACGCGATCTACGGTTTCACCTCGATGCTGGCGAACACGCTCCGTGACGAGCAGCCCACGCATCTGGCGGTGGCGTTCGACGTCTCCCGCAAGACGTGGCGCTTCGACGAGTACCCGGAGTACAAGGCGACGCGTTCGAAGACCCCGGACGAGTTCCGCAGCCAGGTGGAGCTGATCGGCGAGCTGCTCGACGCGATGCGGGTGCCGCGGTTCGCCGTGGAGGGCTACGAGGCGGACGACGTGATCGCCACGCTGGCCACCCAGGCCGAGGCGGCCGGTTTCGAGGTGCTGATCGTCACCGGGGACCGCGACACCTTCCAGCTGGTCTCCGACCACGTCACGGTGCTCTACCCGACCAGGGGCGTCTCCGAGCTGACCCGGTTCACTCCGGAGAAGGTGCAGGAGAAGTACGGCCTGAGCCCGCGGCAGTACCCGGACTTCGCGGCGCTGCGCGGCGACCCGTCGGACAACCTGCCGGGCATCCCGGGGGTGGGGGAGAAGACGGCCGCCAAGTGGATCGTGCAGTTCGGCTCCTTCGACGACCTGGTGGCGCGTGTCGAGGAGGTCAAGGGCAAGGTCGGGCAGAACCTCCGCGACCACCTGGAGGCCGTCAAGCTCAACCGGCGCCTGACCGAGCTGGAGCGGCAGGTCGAGCTGCCGGTCGGCCCCGAGGGGCTGGCCCGCGAGCCGTACGACCGGCACGCGCTCGACGTCGTCCTGGACACCCTGGAGTTCCGGCACGCCAACTTCCGGGAGCGGCTGTACGCGGCCGATCCGGGCGCCGCGGTGCAGCAGGCCGAGCTCGACGACGGCGTGGAGGTGGAGGGCCGGATCCTGGGCGCCGGCGAGCTGGCGGGCTGGCTGGAGCAGCACGGCGGCGCGGCGCTGGGAATGGCCACCGAGGACGGCTGGGCACTGGGCGCGGGCAGTGTGCGGGAGATCGCGCTGGCCACCGGGGAGGGGCCGGCGGCCTGGTTCGATCCCGCTCAGCTGACCGAGGCCGACGAGCGGGCGTTCGCCGCGTGGGCCGCCGATCCGTCCCGTCCGAAGGTGCTGCACGACGCGAAGGCCGCGATGCGGGTCTTCGCCGAGCACGGCTGGCGGATCGAGGGCGTGGGGATGGACACGGCGCTGGCCGCCTACCTGATCAAGCCGGGGCGCCGGTCGTTCGCGCTGGACGTGCTGTCGGTGGAGTACCTGGGCCGGGAGGTCGCCCACACGGGCTCGGAGGACGGCCAGTTGGCGTTCGGCGCCGACGAGGAGGCCGACGCCGAGGCGCTGATGGCCAAGGCGCGCACGGTGCTGGACCTGGGGGAGGTGTTCGGGCCGCGGCTGGCGGAGTCGGGTGCGGCGGCGCTGCTGGGTGAGGTGGAGCTGCCGGTCTCGGCGCTGCTGGCCCGTATGGAGCGGGCCGGGATCGCCGCGGACCGCGAGTGGCTGGAGGGCATCGAGAAGCAGTTCGCGGCGGCGGTGCAGCAGGCGGTGGCCGAGGCGCACCGGGCGGTGGGCCACGAGTTCAACCTCGGCTCGCCCAAGCAGTTGCAGGAGGTGCTGTTCGGGGAGCTCGGCCTGCCGAAGACGAAGAAGACGAAGACCGGCTACACCACCGACGCCGACGCGCTGGCCTGGCTGGCCGCCCAGACCGACCACGAACTGCCGGTGATCATGCTGCGGCACCGGGAGCAGGCGCGGCTGCGTTCCACGGTGGAGGGCCTGATCAAGACGATCGCCCCCGACGGGCGGATCCACACCACGTTCAACCAGACCGTCGCGGCGACCGGGCGGCTGTCGTCCACCGAGCCGAACCTGCAGAACATCCCGGTACGCACCGACGAGGGCCGCGCGATCCGCCGCGCCTTCGTCGTCGGCGAGGGCTACGAGTCGCTGCTGACCGCGGACTACAGCCAGATCGAACTGCGCGTGATGGCCCATGTGTCCGAGGACGAGGGGCTGATCGCCGCCTTCACCTCCGGCGAGGACCTGCACACCACGGTCGGCTCGCAGGTCTTCGGTGTCTCGAAGACCGCGGTCACCGCGGAGATGCGGCGCCGGATCAAGGCGATGTCCTACGGGCTGGCCTACGGGCTGTCGGCGTTCGGGCTGTCCCAGCAGCTGGGGATCGGCGCGGACGAGGCGCGGGCACTGATGGAGACGTACTTCCTGCGCTTCGGCGGGGTCCGCGACTACCTGCAGCGGGTGGTGGAGGAGGCCCGGATCACCGGCTACACCGAGACGCTGATGGGCCGCCGCCGGTACCTGCCGGACCTCAACAGCGACAACCGGCAGCGCCGCGAGATGGCCGAGCGGATGGCCCTCAACGCCCCGATCCAGGGCTCCGCCGCCGACATCGTCAAGCTGGCGATGCTGCGGGTGGACGAGGCACTGGCCAAGGCGCAGCTGCGGTCCCGGCTGCTGCTGCAGGTCCATGACGAGATCGTGCTGGAGGTCGCGCCCGGGGAGCGCGAGGAGGTCGAGGAGCTGGTGCGGCGCGAGATGGCGGACGCCTATCCGCTGCGCGCGCCGCTGGACGTGTCGGTCGGCGTCGGCCCCGACTGGGAGTCGGCCGCGCACTGATCGGTGTCGGTGGACCGGTGGTTCACCGGTCCGCGCGGGAGGCGCGGCCGCGGACGCGTACCGCGGCGGTCCAGGCGGCGACGGCCGCGGCCAGACCCGCGCCGCCGCCGAAGGTGGCCGAGGCGATCAGGCCGGACAGCCCGCCGCGGGCCGGCTCCCGGTCGCGGCGGCAGCGTGCCACGGCCGCGGCCAGCGTGCACGCGCCGATCGCGGTGACCGCGGCGCGCCGGGTCGCCGGGGAGCGGGGGAAACGCGCGGTGACCGGTGCGCCGGCCTGGTCCGCCCGCAGCACCCGCATGCCCACCGTGGCCAGCCCGGCGGCCGAGGTGGCGTACTGGGCCCAGTGGTGCAGCGGCACCCGGCGCACCTCGTGGTTCAGCGCGGGCACCAGCCGCACCCCCCACCGCCCGTCGTGGGTGAAGGCGTCCCACACCACGTGGGTGGCGGCCCCGGCCGCCGCCGACACCCAGAACCAGCCCGCCTCCCGGGCACCCCACCGCACCGGGCCACCGGCCTCCCGCGGCCGCCCGGCGCGGACCGCCAGGCGCGGCGGCAGCAGCCCGGTCACCGGCTCGCGGGCCGCCGCCCAGAACGCGGCCAGACCGGCCGCGATCAGCGGGTCGGCCAGCGCCACCCCTGACGCGCGGTGCGCGAGCCGGCCATGCCGGTACACCCCCGGCACCAGCGAATCGAGGAAGAACGGCACGTCGGGCGCGAGGGACCCGGCGACCAGACCCGCCGCCACCAGCGGCCCGCGGCCGCGCAGCGCGCCCCGGGTGTCCCGTCGCAGCAGCGGCAGCACCGCCGCGGGATGGCTGAAGGTGAACGGCATACGGTCCCTACCTCGCTTTTCGCCCGTCCTGGCCGTGCTGGCCGGCCCCGCCTCCCGGCCGCTCGATGTCTCTTTGTCGCCCTGTCGCTGTGTCTCTACTGTCCCTCATCCCTCTGCTCTCCCTGCTCTCCCTGCCGTCATGGTGGGTCCGGTCGGCGTCCGGCACCGCCCGGAGTGCACCGATCCGCGACGTCTCGAACTGTTAGCCGACATTCATAGCTGTGTTCACGAGTGGCACGGTGGATACGCATCCCAAGTTGCCGTAGGGTCCCAAGGGTTACCGCGCCGGACAGCGGCCACGGACCCCGGGCTGCTCAACGGCCGGATATCAGGGGGCAGTTGGCAGCGATCGGGAGGGAAACGAGCCTATGGCAGCGCGGTTCGGCCGGCGGATGGGCAGGGGAGTCGCGGGTACGGCGATCGCGGCGGCGGCGATGGCGGCGCTCAGCGCCTCGCAGGCCCCGGGACTCGCTGCCGGAGCCGTCCACAGAGCCACCGAGCCCGCTCCGCCCGGCACGCCGATCGACGGCGACTCCCGCTCCCCGTACATCACCGCCCTCCCGCCGCTCAACTCGCCCGTCAAGCCCGGCTCTCCGGGCGTCGGCACCGGCACCGGCGGCCTGGGCCCGGTCACCGGCGGTACCGGCATACCGGCGATCGTCCTGCGCGCCTACCAGCAGGCGGAGGCGACGCTGGCGAAGAGCAACCCGGGCTGCCACCTGCCGTGGCAACTGCTGGCCGCGATCGGGCAGGTGGAGTCCGGGCAGGCGGACCGCGGCAACGTCGACGCCAACGGCACCACGCTGACCCCGATCCTCGGCCCGCTGCTCAACGGCACGAACGGCTACGCGACCATCAAGGGCAGCGGCGGCGGGTACGCCCGCGCGATGGGGCCGATGCAGTTCATCCCCTCGACGTGGGCGAACTGGGCCGCGGACGGCAACGGCGACGGCGTCCAGGACCCCAACAACGTCTTCGACGCGGCCCTGGCCGCCGGCCGGTACCTCTGTGCCGCGGGCGGTGACCTGTCGAACCCGGTCAACATGAAGCGGGCCATCCTCGGCTACAACGACTCCACCGACTACCTGAACACCGTGCTGTCCTGGTACGCCTACTTCCGCGACGGCGGGGCGAAGGTGATCCCCGGCAGCGGCGGGACCCCCGCCATCGGCGGCACCCCGGGCGGCAGGCCGTCCGCCTCCGCCTCCCCGAGCGCGAGCGGATCGCCCGGCGGCGGCCAGAGCGCCTCGCCCTCGCACAGCCCGCGGCCCACCGTCTCGGCCAGCGGCAGCATCGGCCCCGGCCCGAGCACCTCCCCGTCCGCGAGTTCGTCGCCGTCCGGCAGTCCGTCGCCGTCCGGCAGCGGCACCCCGAGCGGCTCCCCGACGGGTTGCCCCACCACGTCTCCGTCGCCCACCCCTTCCCCGTCGGGGAGCGCGACGGCGACGGCCAGTCCGAGCCCGTCGGCGAGCGCCACCGCCTCGCCGACCGGCAGCGCCACCCCCAGCCCGTCCCCGTCCGGCAGCAGCCCGGCGCCCAGCGGCACGCCCTGCCCCACGACCACCGGCTGACCGGAGCGGGCCCGGAGCGGGCCCGGACCGCGACGGACCGGGCCGGGCCCGGCCGCGGGGCTGACCGGGCGGCCCGGAACGGCTCGGCCGGCCCGCTCGGATCGCCCTACGACCGCGCCTTGGTCCGCCGGGTCGGCTGCGCGGTCGCGGGGTCCTCCGGCCAGGGGTGCCGTGGGTACCGGCCGCGCAGCTCGGCGCGGACCGCGCGGTATCCCTCGCGCCAGAAGGACGCCAGGTCCGCGGTGACCGCCGCGGGCCGGGCCCGGCCGCGGGGCTGACCGGGCGGCCCGGAACCGCCCGGCCGGCCTCGGCGAGCAGCAGCAGACGGTGGTGAAGTACAAGGCCTGACGCCGGCC